>JBDTOB010000379.1:0-3662 GCA_039933435.1 Acidobacteriota bacterium
CGCAGCAGCGCCGAGAGCACGAAATGCTCGATCGTCCAGCTGATCACGTAGATGGCGATTGAGTTGGCGCCGATCACCAGCAGCGGGAACGCCCACCGCTTCCAGCCCCGGCACTCGACCACCGCATAGAAGAGCGCCAGCATCAGAATCACCACCCCGCCGCTGTAGAGCGTGTAGGAGGAGGTCCAGATGCGCTTGATGATCGGGTTGACGTGGAGCCACTGCAGCAGCAGGCCGGCCAGCGTCAGCGCGGCGCCGCCGACGACCAGGCCCTTCAGTTTCTCGGCCTGCGGCCGGGCGCTCTTCAGCCACTCGCCGCTCCACAGCCCCAGCATCATCGTCGCCAGCGTCGGCACGAAGCTGAGCGTGGACCATCCCCCGGAGTTGAAGCGGAACGGCGCCTCGCGCGGAAAGAGGTTGAGGAACCAGACGTCGAAGGCCCACGAGAGGTTCGAGTTCTTGTTGAAGTGCGCGAGGAAGCCGTTGTAGAGGTGCGGCCAGTCGGCGGGGACCCCGACCTGGGCGTAGTCGAAGCCGGGCCCCGGCAGCGGATAGAACACGAAGGCCGCCCAGAAGGCGACCAGAATCGCCACGAACGTCGCGACCTGCACCCGCAGTGACGCGAACGCCAGCAGGAACAGGAAGGTGTAGCCGAGGCCGATCTGGGTCAGCGTATCCTCGAACGTCCAGTAGGTCCGCGGCGATTCCATCGATCGCAGGAAGATGCCCAGCAGGATCAGCACCACGCTGCGCCACATCGCGTGGGCGACCATCTTCCCGAACGGCTCCCCCTTGGCGCGGCGGCTGGCGATCGAGAAGGGCAGCGACGCGCCGGCCAGGAATGAAAAAGCGGGCTGAATCAGGTCGTGGAGCGAGCAGCCCTGCCACGGGACGTGGGTGGTGTTGAACGCGACCACGGCCCAGAAGCGGCTGGCCGGGAACCAGTCGTGGACCGTCCACAGCCGCAGCGCCTCCGCCAGCATCAGGAACATCACGAAGCCGCGAAAGGCGTCGATCGAGGTCACGCGCGTGCCCGACGCCGAGGTGGTCGCCTGGACGCCCGAGGACGGCGCGGCAGCGGGAGTGGTCGCGGTGCTCATGACGGGGGATTGTAGCCGAGAGTGCGGCCGCCGTCGCGGGCCGCGTGGTGTAGTGTTGCAGAGCGCGGGCGGGACGCCGTTGTGGTGCCGGCCAGGCGCAGGGAGGGCGTGATCGATGGTGGGGAGCAGGAAAGCAGCGGCACGGTGGAGAAGTGGGGCGCGCAGCGCGGGCGTGACCCTGGCGCTGGCCGGCGTCACGGCGTTGACCCTGTCCGGGCAGGAGCGCGAATGGCGCGACTACGCCGGCGGCCCGGACAGCTCGCGGTTCGTCGCCTCCACCGCGATCACGAAAGACAACGTCAAGCGGCTCGAAGTGGCGTGGACCTATCCGTCCGGCCAGACCGACTTCAACGCGCTGGTCGTGCGCGGCGTGGTCTACGGCCGCGGGCCGGACAATTCCTTCGTGGCGCTGGATGCGGCGACCGGGAAGCAGCTCTGGGTGCACACCGGCGTCCAGGGCTTCAACGCCCGCGGCATCAACTACTGGGAGAGCGCCGACGGCAAGGCGCGCCGGCTGATTTTCAGCTCGCTCAACATGCTCCAGGAGATCGACGCGCTGACCGGCGAAACCGTGTCCTCGTTCGGCAAGGACGGCCGGGTCGACCTGCGGGAGGGGCTGGACCGCGATCCCGCGGCCGTCAACCAGCAGACCCGGACGCCGGGCCGCGTCTTCGAGAATCTCCTGATCCTCGGTTCGGCGACCAACCAGGAATACACCTCCGCCCCGGGCGACATCCGCGCCTTCGACGTCCGCACCGGGGCGCTGGTCTGGACCTTCCACACCGTGCCGCGGCCGGGGGAGCTCGGCGCCGACACCTGGCCCGCGGACGCCTGGAAAACCGTCGGCGGCGCCAACAACTGGGGGGAGCAGTCGATCGACGCCAAGCGCGGCATCGTCTACATCCCGACCGGCAGCGCCAAGTACAACTTCTACGGCGGCTACCGCAAGGGGGCCAACCTGTTCGCCAACAGCATCCTGGCGCTCGACGTCCGCACCGGCAAGCGGCTGTGGCACTTCCAGATGGTGCATCACGACATCTGGGACCTCGACAACAACTCCGCGCCGCAGCTGACCACCATCCGCCACAACGGCCGCAGCGTCGACGTCGTCGCGGTGGCGAGCAAGACGGGGTACCTCTACGTGTTCGACCGGGTCACCGGCGAGCCGATCTGGCCGATTGAGGAGCGCGCGGTGCCGCAGGGGACCACCGTGCCTGGCGAGGTGCTGTCGCCGACGCAGCCGTTCCCGACGGCGCCGCCTCCCTTTTCCCGGCAGAAGTTCACGGCCGCCGACCTCAACCCCTACATCCTCACCGCCGAGGAGCGCGAGGCGTTCAAGCGCCGGATCGAGCAGGCCAGAAACGACGGGCCGTTCACGCCGATTGGCTTCGACGAAGTGGTCCACATGCCCGGCAACCAGGGAGGATCGAACTGGGGCAGCACCGCGGCGAACCCCACCGATGGCAGCGTCTACGTCATCGGCTTCAACGTGCCGACGATCATCCGGCTCTTCAAAGCGGGCGAGACCCGTCCCGCGGCGCAGGGGCGTCCGGCGGAAGTGGTGAAGGAAGGCTACTATGTGACCGACGGCTTCGGGCTCTACCCGACCATCGTCAACCCTCCGTACACCACGCTCAATGCCTACGATCTCAACAGCGGCACGCTGAAGTGGCAGATCGGCCTCGGCGACGATCCGCGGCTGGCCGCGCAGGGCGTGAAGGGGACCGGCGCCGCCGCCACGGTCAAGGGCGGGATCATCCCGACCGCCACGGGGCTGCTGTTCGTCACCGCCGCGGACCGCAAGGTGCATGTCTACGACAGCGCCACCGGCACCCAGGTGTGGGAGCTGCCGCTTGGCGCCACCAGCAGCGGGTCGCCGACGATGTACGAGGCCGGCGGCCGTCAGTTTCTGCTGGTCAGCGCCGCGATGGCGCCGGCGCCGCCCACCGGCCGGGTGGGGATCGATGCCATTCCGCCACCCGCGGGCCCGACGGGGATCGTGGCCTACGCGCTGCCGCGGGAGTAAGCCTCGCTCTCGAGAGGCTGGGCCAGGCGGTAGACGCCCGTGCCTAGCATCACCGCGTAGCCCTCGGCGACCAGGGCGCGGTTGCCGCGGCCGGCGTCGGGCCGCGGCAGCCCGGACACTCGCCCGAGCTCGCCGCGCACCGTCATTCCGGCGCCGTCCAGAAAGCATCGGGCGATCTCGCGGAAGGCGGTCTCCGGCCGGATGCGCCGCCGCAGCGCGTCCGGAAACCGGCTGATGCCGAGCGTCCAGATATAGGTGAACTTGGGCAGGTAGACGACCTCGCTCGGCACCACGATCATCGCGGCCTGGAGCTCATCCAGCGCCGCGGTGAACGCGGCGCGATCGGCGACGCCGGATTCGGTGCGCAGGTCGCCGGTGCTCATTTCCCATTCGCGGCGCAGCACCTGGAGGATCGCCCGCGCCTTCCGGCTCAACCGCTGCGCCTCGCCGCCGCGACGCACCCCCCAGACGGCGTGGAAGTACGGGACCATCCGCGGCGCCACGAACAGCGCCTTGCCGCGGGCCAGCTTGGCGTA
>JBDTOB010000380.1:0-3654 GCA_039933435.1 Acidobacteriota bacterium
GTCGGCGTTGCTGGAGAAATCGAGGTCGAACATGGTGTATCCCCTTTCAAAGCGTTAGACGGGGAGCACCGCCGGAAAGTTTAGCCGGTCACCGATCTGTCACAGACTCGGTGGAGGCCACGTAGCTCTTGCGGGCGCGGGCGGTCATCGCCGGCTTCTTGAGCCGGACCTCGATCTTGTGGATCTTGCCGTCGAGCACCTGCGGCGTGAAGCCGAGCACGTACTGGCTGTGGAGCTCCTGGGCGACGCGGGTGAAGGTCGGCCCGAGCTCGTCGGTCTTCTTGAGCAGGAAGAAGCCGCCGCCGGTGTCCTCCGACAGGCGCCGCAGCCCGCGGTCTGGGCTGGAGCGCCTTTTCTGCTGGCCGTCGAAGTAGACGTTCTCCAGCCCGACCGAATAGATCATCACGTCCTCGTCGCGCGCCCGGTCGGCCATCTGTCCCGCGCCGACCTTGCTGGCGTTGTCGTCGCCGTCGGTGAAGACCAGCACGACCTTGCGTCCGGGGATGCCCTTCAACTGCGACATGCTCTCGCCGATGGCGTCGTAGAGCCGGGTGGGATACCCGAAGTCGAGGTCCTTGAGCGATCGAATCAGCTCGTCGCGGCTGCCGGTGACGGCGTCCGGCAGGAACTGGATCTTGTCGTTGAACGCCCCTACCAGCCCCTGGTCGTCGGGCAGCATCCGCAGCAGGAACTGCTCGGCCGCGGCCTTCACCAGGTCGAGCGCCAGCGTCATGCTGCCGCTGCTGTCGAGCATCACCACCACGGTGATCGGCAGCGGCTTGTTGTCGAACGAGGTCAGCGTCTGCAGCTTGCCGTTGTCGTAGACCTCGAAGTCTTCCTCGACCAGGTCCGGGACCAGCCGCTTGTCCGCGTCGGTGACCGTCGCGTAAATGGCGACGGTGTTGGTCGACACCTTGAACTTGCCCTGCTGCGCGGCGGTGGGGACGGCCAGCAGGCATGCGGCCATGGCGACGACGAGAGCAGCTCGGATATGCATTCGGGACTCTACGGAGAAACCTGGCTTGCGCCCGTGAACACCATCGTTGACGGGCCTTCGGTGGACTGCAGCGAGGTCGCGACCGCTTCGGCGCGTCGCATCACCCGCAGGATGTTGAGGCCGGCGATCTTGCGGATGTCGGCGTCGGAATAACCGCGGCGCAGCAGTTCGGCGAGCAGCGCCGGATAGGTCGAGACGTCCTCGAGGCCGGAGACGACGCTGGTGATGCCGTCGAAGTCGCCGCCGAGGCCGATGTGATCGATGCCCGCGACCTTGCGAATGTGGTCGATGTGGTCGGCCGCTTCGGTGAGCAGCGCCCGCGGCGCGGGATGCGCGGCCGTCCACGCCGCCACGCCGCTGGTCACCGCCGCGGTGTCGGCTGGAGCGAGCGCCGTCAGCCTCGCCTTCTCCGCGTCCTGGAGCTTGTTCCATGCCGCCACCTGCGGCGAGAGGAAGCCCGGGACGAAGGTGACCATCACCACGCCGCCGTTCTTCGGCAGCCGTTCGAGGATGCTGTCGGGAACGTTGCGCGGGACGTCGTTGATCGCCCGCGCCGACGAATGCGAGAAGATCACCGGCGCCCGCGTGACGCGCAGGGCATCGTCCATGGTGTCGGGCGAGACGTGGCTGAGATCCACCAGCATGCCGAGCCGGTTCATTTCCCGGACCACCTCCTCGCCGAACGGCGACAGCCCGCCGGATCTGGGAGTGTCGGTCGCCGAGTCCGCCCAGGCGGTGTTCCTGGAGTGGGTCAGCGTCATGTAGCGCGCCCCGAGGCGGTAGAACATCCGCAGCGCGCCGAGGGAGTTGTCGATCGAGTGCCCTCCCTCCATGCCAATCAGCGACGCAATCCGGCCGCGCTTGAAAATCCGCTCGACGTCGTCCGCGGTCAGCGCCAGCTCGAAGGTCTCCGGATAGCGGCGCATCATCTGCTGGACGATGTCGATCTGTTCGAGGGTGGCGGTGACCGCGGACTGGCCGGCGAGCTCCACCGGGACGTAGACCGACCAGAACTGGCCGCCGACGCCGCCGGCGCGGAGCCGGGCGATGTCGGTCATCAGCGTCGGCTGTGGCCGCGAGATGTCGAGCCTGGCAAGATCGCGCCCGCCCTTCTCGCGGAGCGCCCAGGGGTAGTCGTTGTGGCCGTCGATGAGCGGAGACTGGCGCGTCAACTCGCGCGCATGCTTCAGGAGCGCCGCCTCCGACTGCGGCGGCGGAGCGGCCGAGGCGGCCAGCAGGATCAGGCTCGCGGCGGCGATCACGAGGCGGGGCATACCCCATAGTACCGCTCGCGGGGCGTGAAAGTGCCGCTCGCGGGGCGTGAAAGTACCGCTCGCGGGGCGTGCGGCGATATCCGACTTGACCGGTCGGACATCAGCGGATACGCTGGATTGGTTTGCAGCCGGCACTTTCCACGGTTGGTGCGCGTGCCCGCGACAGGCGGGACGAGCCGGGGTTCCGATGATTCAGGCGTTCGTGATCACGCTCAGGGAAGGCATCGAGGCGTTCCTGATCGTCGCCATCAGTCTGGCGTATCTGAAGAAGACCGGGCGCCGGGCGCTGTTGCCGGCGGTGTACTGGGGCATCGCGCTCTCGGTGCTGCTGAGCATCGCGGCCGGACTGCTGCTGGCGAAGGCCAACAACCAGGCGCTGTGGGAGGGCGTGCTGGCGCTGGTGGCGGCGGTACTGGTCGCCTCGCTGACCGTGCACATGTGGCGGGCGGGGCGGCGGATGAAGTCCGACATCGAGAGCCGGCTCGAGACGTCGTCCGCCCGCGTCGGGCGGTCGGCGTTTTTCGGCGTCTTCCTCTTCACCGTCCTGATGATCACCCGCGAGGGGATGGAGACGGCGCTGCTCATGACGCAGCTCATCTTCACGATCAAGTCGGCCCAGGTGACGCTCGGTGCGGTCGCCGGCACGCTGTGCGCGGCGTTCATCGGCTGGCTGTGGTCCCGCTACGGCTACCGCGTCAACCTCGGCCGGTTCTTCCAGGTCACCGCCATCTTCCTGCTGGTGTTCGTCGTCCAGCTGCTGATCTACGGGTTCCACGAGCTGGCCGAAGCGAACATCTTTCCGGGAAGCGAGCCCCTCCACGCCGCCACCGAGCCCTACGGACCCGACGGCATCTACGGCCAGTATCTCAGCTACCTGCTGGTGGCGCTGCCGCTGGCGTGGCTGGCGATCTCCAGCTTTCTGCACCGCGGCGGTCCGCCCCGCTCGCAGGCGGCATAGCCCGCCCTGATCCGCGCCACGCAGGCTGTAGAATGCTGCGATGAGCGAACCCGTTTCAACGCCCAAGCCCCCAGCGCGCGCCGAGCTGGTATGGGAACACGACCTGGTCTTCTCCGGGAAGTCCGGCGATGTCGCACTGACCGTGGACAGCACCTCCACCGAGGGACCGTCGCCGATGCAGGCGCTGGCGTTCGGGTTGCTCGGCTGCATGGCGATGGACGTCCTGCACGTCATCCAGAAGGGGCGCTTTCCGCTGCGCGGCCTGCGCGCCGACTTTCTCGGCGAACGGGCGCCCGAGGAGCCCCGCCGCTTCACCACCATCACCCTCCACTTCAGCGTCACCGGCGAGGTGCCCGACGAGAAGGTGGAGCGGGCGATCGCGCTGTCCCGCGAGAAGTACTGCTCGGTGTGGCACTCGATGCGCC
>JBDTOB010000381.1:0-3654 GCA_039933435.1 Acidobacteriota bacterium
GCTGCGGCACGACGAACTCCAGGATGATCTCCTGATCGCGCCGGACGATGGTGAAGCGGCCACCCTGCCGCCTCGCGCTCTGGCGGGCGCTCTCGAGCATCAGCTTACCTTCGGCCCCGGTGAAGACGCGCGCGGCCATGTCGTCGCCAGCCGCCGTGGACGCCGCCGGAGACACGGAAACAGAGAAGACGATGGCCGGCCGGATGCGCGGCGTCTCGATCGCGATCGCGACCCGATCTCCGGAGGCGGCGGACCCGAGCACGGCATGAAGGATCGCCGAGCAGCCCGTCAGCAGCGCGTGGCGATCCGCGCGTGTGCTCCGAAGATCAGACGGCGCTGGCCATTCGAGCTGAACGCCGCGCAACCGCGCTTCGATCTCGACGTCGCGCCGGAGGTCGCGTACCAGCTCGGCCCATGCGATCGGCAGCGGCTGCGGCGCCGAGGTGTCGGCGAGAAAGGCGCTCGCTGCCAAGACCGTGGAGGCGCGCCGCTGCTCGATCCTGGCCAGGTCGGCCATCACCGCACCGCACAGCGTCGACGGTGCAACGGGGTTTGACTCCGGGCCCGGCGCCGCTCTCTGCGTCGTCGCGGCCTCCGTTTCCTGACTGGTGCCCGGGGGCACCCCCGTTTCCGGGCTCTCCGCCCCGCCGCCGACCTGCGCCGCCGTCGCTCGAACCGCCGCCTGCATGCGCAGCTCCGCCGCCCGTGCATCGTCCGCATGGACGATCAGGCAGGGGATCGTCGTCAGCCCGGCGGCCTGCGCGGCCAGCCAGCGCTTGCCACCGGCCAGGAGCTGAAACCTCGCCCCGGGCATCTGGACGACGAGCAGCGGCTGCAGCACCCCGACGCGGCGAATGGAGGCCGCGAGATCGGCGACCCCGGAGCGCACGGCGTCAGCCGCGTCGGTGCCGCCGGAACGCGCCTCGGAGAGCTCGGGATGGTCGATGTGGTCCAGGGCAATCTGCCGGACGGTCTGGAGGGGCGCGTCGCCCATCAACTGTTCGACGTAATGCGCGGCGTGCCGCATCCGGTAGCTGGATGGCAGCCCTTCGCGGGACCGGCCCGCACGCGAGCCTCGTCCCGCGGTTCGTGCCGGCGCCGGGGTCCGCTCGTCGTTCATGTCGGGCATGTCGGGCATGTCGGGCATGTCGGGCGTGTCGGGCGTGTCGGGGTCGTCCGTATCGGGTCGAACCGCAGCGGTGGGCTGCGGCGGCTGGGTCATCTCAAAATCGTGCACGCGCGCTCCGTCGGGGGCATGAAAGAAACGCATGAAAGATGGAAGAAGACTGTCGATGTAAGGCTCAGGTGGCGCCAGTATAGCAGCGATCGTGGTATAATTCGTCGGTTATACGGCCCGCAAGTGCAGGAGCTCTCGGACCTGGCTCCCCGCAATCCGGCCGTGGCTTGAACCCCGACCAAAGGATTGTAGAGTGGCCAGTCACGACTCCGCGCTGAAAGCGCATCGGCAGAACGTCAAGCATCGCGATCACAACCGCCAGATGCGCACCCGCCTGCGCGGCGCCCTGCGCGACATCCGCGCCGCCATCGACGCCAAAGACCCGTCGCAGGTCAAGGACGCGCTGAGCGAGACCGTCTCGCTCGTCGACAAGATGGCGAAGAAGAAGCTGATCCACAGGAACGCCGCCGCGCGCTACAAGTCCCGGCTCGCCAGCCGCGTCGCGAAGAAGTCCGCACCGGCCGCCTAGCGGCCGGTTACTTCCTGCACAACTCCATCACCAGGCGTTCCAGCAGGACGCGCGGATCTCCCCCCGAGCTCTTGAGGTCGAGGTCCGCGCGGAACAGCGCCTCGATCGCCGGCCGCACCCGCTTCGGATCGATCCCGACGAGCTTCTCCCGCGCGAACCACGCCAGCTGCCCCACGATCTGGTACGACACGCCGCCGCTCTCGAGCGCCAGCCCCAGCTGTCGCAGCGCCTCGGCGCGATCGCCCCGCTGAATCGCGTTGGTCACCGCCCAGTCGTCCTGCGACGTTTCCGCGGTCACCACCTGCTCCGCGTCGCGCAGCGTGATGGTCGGCTTTCCGGCCGCGAACAGCAGCAGCCGCTCGACATCCCCGCGCAGCGTCGAAATGTCGGCGCCCGCGCGTGAGGCGACGAGCCGCGCCGCCGCCGGCTCGATCTGCTGGCCGGCATCCGCCACCGCCTGCTTCACCAGCGCCTCCGCCTGCCGCGCCACCTGGCGCAGATCCAGCCCCTTCGCGTCGCGGCCCGCCTTCAGCCCCCAGCACTCGACGATGGTGGCGTGCTTCTGCAGTGCCTTGAACAGCCGCCGCACCCGGTCGACATCCGATGCCACCAGCACCAGCGTCGTCCCCCGCTCCGGGCTCTTGACGTAGGCCTCGAGCACGTCGGTCGGCCCGGCATCCTCGGTGCCCGCGCCCTCCTCCTTCGCCCGTTTCGGCTTGAGGATTCGCTCGGCGCGCAGGACGACAACGACGCGGCGGTCCCCCATCATCGGCAGCGTCCGCGCCGCCTGGACGATCGCCTGCGGGCTGCCGGCCTTCTCGCCCGCGTAGAGGCGCTCGAGATTGAAGGTGCGCAGCTCGTCCTCGACGACCGACGAGATCTCACCCGTCAGCCGGGTCATCTCCGCATCATCGTCTCCGACGATCAGATACACGGGGTCGAGCGCCTTCTGCGCGATCTGTTTACGAACTGAGGTGGAAGTTGCGCCCGGCATGCTCAGGCGAACGAGCCGGCCAATAGCTGGACCGTCGGGCTCAAAACGCTTCCAGGATGGCGCTGACGACGCTGCGGGCGAACTCGGTGGAGACGCGCTCGAGAGCGTTGGCGTCCTGGCCGAAGAAGGCGTTGGGGTCGTTGACGTCGGTGGCGACGTCGAACTCTTCGCGAAACTGCATCGCCGGGTTGGACCAGAGGACCTTGTTCGACTTCATGTCCTTGAACTCGATCCGCGCGGTCAGGGTCAGCACGTAGCGCGACGCCTGGCGGTCGTTGGTGAACGCCGCCGGCGCCAGGATGATCGACGAAATCTCGCCGGTGAGCAGTCCATCGACGCCGGTGGTCGTCGGCTCGATCTTGTATTTCCCGCGGCCGATGAACTCGGCGACGACGCGCTCGGTGATGCGCTTTTCGACGTCGAACACCGTCGTGGTGTTGGTGAACATCGGCACGCCGATCACCTTGATGTAGGCCGGCAGGAACGAGCCGCGTCCCGAGAGCGAGTAGCCGCATCCAGGAAGCGACAGGGCGAGGGCGGTCACCACGACCGCCTGCAGGACCGCACGGCGCGTCAGGGCTGCCATCAATTGACCACGATGCTCACGAGCCGGCCGCCGGCGATAACAACTTTCTTCACCGTCTTGCCCTCCAGATGCTTCGCGACCTGTGAATCCGCAATCGCCAGCTCGCGCAGCTGATCCTCGGCGGTGCCGGCGGCAACCGTGAGGCGCGCCCGCACCTTGCCGTTGATCTGGACCGGGATCACCACTTCGTCCGCCTTGGCGACCGCCTCGCTGAATTCGGGCCAACCCGCGGAGACGATGCCGTCCGCATGGCCGAGCATCTCCCACAGCTCCTCCGCCATGTGCGGGGTGAAGGGAGAGATCATGCGGACCAGCGCCTCGACCGCTTCCTTCAGCACCGCAATCGTGCCGGCGCGTTCGACGGTGCC
>JBDTOB010000382.1:0-3642 GCA_039933435.1 Acidobacteriota bacterium
ACGACATCAGCGGGCTGCAGTTCGACCTGGCGCTGGGGCGGGTGGCGGCGGAGGCTGGGGCGGCCATCGTGCTGATGCACACCAGGGGTCGGCCGGCGGAGATGGCGGCGCTGGCCGAGTACCGCGACGTCGCGGGGGAGATCGCCGAGGAGCTGCGGCAGGCGATGGCGCGGGCGGCTGACGCCGGCATCGGGGAGGCGTCGGTGATCCTCGACCCCGGGATCGGCTTCGCCAAGCGCGCCGCGCATTCCTACGAGGCGCTGGCGGGCCTTGGCGCGCTGGCGGCGCTCGGGCGTCCGCTCCTGTCGGGGCCGTCCCGCAAGTCGTTTCTGACGACGGCGCTGGGGGAGCGGGAGCCGTCGGAGCGGGAGTGGGGCACGGCGGCGGCGGTGGCGGCGAGCGTCCTGCTGGGCGCGCATATCGTGAGAGTCCACGGCGTTGCAGAGATGGTGGACGTGGTACGGGTAGCGGACCGGATCCGGGCGGCGGGCGGGGTGTGACGACTCAGGCGGCCGGGGGCATCTGACGGACTGCGGCGGGAATTTCCCGCGTCAGTTGCCGAGCCGCCTCGCCCGGTCGCTTCGGAAACCGCTTCACAGGCCGGAAAAACACGGCTCCGGCTCACCGTCAGGGAACGCCGCGCGGCGCCATTGAGGCCGCCGCGCGCTGTCGTCGGCCTGCGCCGTGTTTTTCGTGCGCCACGACGGCCTGCTCCGCATCGTTTCCGAATCGACCGGGCGAGGCGGCTCGCGGTTTCGTGAACGAGGGCTCGAGCCCTATGGTGACGTTGACGGCACGCCGGGGCTTCTGCTTGCACCCTAGAGCCAGCAAAGCCGGCAGATGGTGGCGTGCGCAAACTCGGCGTAGCCACTCGCTCGGAGGTACCGTTCGGTGGTCTGTACCTACACATGTCCCACCAGGAACTGTATGTGGTCGAGTGCGCCGCCGGAGAGGTAGCACAAGCGGGCACAGGACCTCGCCGCGTCGCAATCCACAGCCGAGTGATAGGGTGACCCTTCGCGTGGTCGCGCACTCCGCGCATGGTGAGCGGGCCCTGCCTGCGGAGGAGGCGCTTTCCCTGTTCCGCGGTCAACCAGTTCCCCAAGCGCACCCCGAGGCGCCGCACGCCCTTGACGCGGCGAATGCTCGCCGCGAGCTCCGTACCGAGGGGTTCGGCATCCGCGGCTTCATACGCCACGCGGCGAACGCCGGCGAGCCGGAGGTTGATCGTGGCCGGTGCGTAGTGGCGCGGCTCGAGATGACTGCGATAGCGGAGCACGACGGTGCGGTTGGACGCCAGCCGCGGCTCCGAACAGCAATCGGCGACGAACCCGGTGATGGCGTGGTCGTAGGTGCGCTGACACCGTCGCGCCGACGACGGTATGGCGATCCTTTCTATTGGCTATCAGACGATGAGCACGCTGCTCGGAGGAGGCAGGCCAGTGGCGCGGCCGGACCAGCTACGGCCCGTGTCGGCCGATACATAAAGGTTGCCGTTCCGATCGGCGAGTGCGACTACCGAGCCGCCCGTGGCGATGCAACCGGTGTCGACGATGCCGTCGGTGCGTCCGGGCAGGCCTTCACCGACGGCGACCAGCGAATCGTGTCCATCAACCCGCCGTCGATAGATTGCGCCCTGCACCGCGAAATGGTCGACCGATGCTGACACCAGGACGTCTTCGCCCGTAAACGCGACCGCGGAGCAATACGAGGCATGCAGCCCCTCCTGTTCGACGTCCCATGTCCTCCCACCGTCGCGGCTGGTACACAGCCCGATCGCGGCGGCAGCCATCACGACCCCTGGACGGTTTGGATGTGCGCGAACCTCGTGGACATCGCTATCGATGTCGATGGTCGGCTTCCACGTGACACCGCCGTCGGTCGACCGAGGGATGCCGCCAACGTGGACGTTGGCGAGAAGGACCGCACCGTCCGGAGTTGCGGTAATCGAGCGGATTCCAAGCGGCGGTCCCATGCGCTGACCGTTGACGACTGCCGAGCCCGCATACCATGTCTCGCGCCCCGCGATCGAGTCGAAGCCGCGGAGTGCCTCGAGTCCGCCGTCCGCGGCGACGCGCAGAACGCGGGCATCGTCGGTTCCGACGTAGATCACGTCGCCGACGGCCACGCAACAAGCGAGCTCCATCTCCGCAGTCGCGATGGTGCTCCAAACGCCGTCGGGCGCACGCCGGCAGAGTGAGCGTCCGTTGACAATCGCGAGAGCGCCGCCCTGCCCGTCGGGCGCGAGCGCTCTGACCGACTGATCGCCCAGCTCTTGGGCGCGCTTCTCGCCGGCGACCACGGACAGCCCGTCGCGCCAGGTGGCCACCAGAACCATTGGAGTTATCAAGATGGCCTCGTCCGGAATGCTTCTGCGTTGTTCCGACGGGAACAGTCGGTCATGCGGATTCTGCCAGCGTGGATTCGCAGGATGGGCCGAAGACTCCCCCCGTGTACCGGTTCAGAATCGCACCCCACCTCGGTCTGCCGCAACTCCCGGACACCCACGAACCCGCGGCGGGCCGATGATTGCGCATACTCGGGTCGGACCATGACCTTGAAATCGTCGAACTGAAACAAGCGCATGCGAGTGAGCGCCCCTTGGATCGCGACCCATGTGCCCAGCACCAGGGCATAGCCCTCAAAGTGCGCGCCGTACAGCGTCTCTCGCACCCACTATCCGCCGGCGGCGCTGGCCGATTACCGCGACGTCATGGGGGAGATCGCCGCCGAGCTGCGGCAGGCGATGGCGCGGGCGGCTGAGGCCGGGATCGGGGAGGCGTCGGTGATCCTCGACCCCGGGATCGGCTTCGCCAAGCGCGCCGCGCATTCCTACGAGGCGCTGGCGGGCCTTGGCGCGCTGGCGGCGCTCGGGCGTCCGCTCCTGTCGGGGCCGTCCCGCAAGTCGTTTCTGACGACGGCGCTGGGGGAGCGGGAGCCGTCGGAGCGGGAGTGGGGCACGGCGGCGGCGGTGGCGGCGAGCGTCCTGCTGGGCGCGCATATCGTGAGAGTCCACGGCGTTGCAGAGATGGTGGACGTGGTGCGGGTCGCGGACCGGATCCGGGCGGCGGGCGGGGTGTGACGACTCACGCGGCCGGTGCAGCACATTGACGGGCTGCTTCGGACCAGCATCCGTGCTCTGCTGAACTGCTTGGGAATGTCTTGCCCGTCTAAACTCGGGTGCTGGCAGGTGCTTCCCGGGGTGAAGGCGGATACCCACGAATACTGTCCGCATAAGTAAAATTACTTACGCTCCAACCAGACCGGGCTGATGGTCATTGGTTCTGCTCCGTTAGAGGCTGTATCAGGACCCCAGCGGCAGCCCGGCACCGCCAGACGGATTACTGGCCACTACGGCGTGCAGGACACCCCTGGCCGCGCGCCGGTTGGCGCGCCCATCCGTACGGCCGGCGACGCCAGCTTCTGAAACGACAGGTACTGCACGGCTGGCGGCTGGGTTGGCGCCAGCGTGAAGAACACGCCGACCGTGCCTTTGGCGCACATCATGTTGAACTGGCCCCGCATCCAGTTCTCCGGTATCACGGGACCGGCGTCCGTGCACTCGCCGACCTCGTTCTTGAGCGCGCGGATCTCCGCCTGTCGCTGCGCGGACGGCGCGTCGAGGAAGAAGTTGACGGCCGC
>JBDTOB010000383.1:0-3637 GCA_039933435.1 Acidobacteriota bacterium
GCCAGACTGTTGCCGGTCCTGAGGTGATGGTCGAGAAAGGTGAGCGGCCGGTCCGCGGCCAGCGTCGCGAGCCACAGCGACAATCGCCCGAGCTGGACCGCCATGGGATTGAGGTCGACGCCGAACAGACAGCGTTGCGCCACGAGCCGGCGGAAGCCGGCGCGGTCCGCATCCCCCAGGTCCGAACTCGACGCGGATCCGTCCCGCACCAGCGCCGCTTCGTACGCCGTCGCCAGGTAGCGGCAGGCCGCGACAAGGAAGGCGCCGCTTCCCATGGACGGATCGAGCACCCTGATCGAGAGGATGCGCTCGGCCGGAAGATCCCGCACCATCGGCGCGAGGGTCCGGCGCACCAGATATTCGGTCAGGAAGCGTGGCGTGTAGAAGGCGCCGGCGGCGCGCCGGCGGTCTCCGGGCACCAGCGCGATCGAGGTGCGAGGTCCACCCGTCCACGCCGGGTCGAAGTCGAGCAGCCGCTCGTAGACGCCGCCGAGCTGCTCGACGCCGAGGTCGGCAAAGGATATCCGCCGCCTCGCGCCGCGCTCCGATCGCGTCGTCAGGGCGATCATCGCTTCTCGTACCCGGCCGTCGTCCAGGGCGGCGGTCTCGGCGAGAGGGGCGTGCGCAGGAGAGAACAGCCGGCCGTTGAACGCGGTCACCCGCAGCGAACCGGCGCGGCATCCATGGTGGGCGAGCCGGCTGATGGCCTGGAGCGACTCCCACAGCCCGGCTGGACGCGGATCGCGCTCGATCGGATCGCGCAGTGCCTCGATGGTGTAGCTGCGCTCGTAAGCCGGATGCCATCGGGGCACCAGGCCCCGCGCCTCGGCGAAGAGCAGGAAGAGCACGCGGTAAATCACGATCAGTGAGGCGTCCAGCACCGCCTGTGCGGCGGGCTGGCGACGTCTGTGGCCGGCGGCAAACGCCGCCATGAGCCGGCCCAGGGCGTCGTGGACGCCGCGCTGGAGCGACGCCCGGACCGCGCTGCGATGCAGCTCCGACGCCCGGACGGCCTGGTCGAGCGCCGGGGCGGTGTCGGACGTGAATGCCGAGGCGCACAGCAGCCGCCAGAAGAGTACAAACGACGCCGCGTCGTCGAGCGTGACGCCGAGATCGAATTCGAGGAAGCGGCGTGAGTAGGTGCGACGGGTGTCGATGACGCGCACGACCGGACCGTTCACGCAGAAGCACCATCGCAGACCATGGCCGATTCCCAGGCGTACGCCCTCGCGCCACCCGGCCGCGGGCTCGCGCCCCCAGGCGACCACGACCAGGCCTGCTGCTGCCGCGTCTCCGGCGTAGAGGACGGCCCGCAGGAGCTCCCTGCCGTCGGGGCCGCAGCACACCGGCCGGAACCCGAGCTCCGCGACCAGTGGCGCGGCGACGCGGTCGAGTACCGTTCTCGCAGCCGACGCCGGCCCGAGGTCGCGGGTGATGCCGGCATGCCAGGCGATCAGCCGCCGGCGCGCAGCTGCCATGCCGGCGTCGGGGTGGGTCGCTGCGCCGGCACTGCCCGACAGGGCCTCAGCCGACAGCAGCGAGCCGCTGAGGCCCCGGATCATCTCCCCCGCCGCCGGGCCAGCAGCACCGCTTCGAGCTCGCAGGTGGTCGCCAGCAACCGGCTCTGCTCCAGCACCCGCAAACGCGCCTGCGAGTCCTCGAGCAGGGCGTCGGCAATCTCCCGCCGAACCGTCTCGGCGTGAAGCACGCGTCGATCGAACAATCCGCTCTGTACGAGCCGCCTGGCGGTCGATGGCAGCGCCGCGGCGATCGCCCGCTCGCGCCGGATTCCCGCATCCACGCAGTGGCGATGAAACGATTCGGCCTGCCGCATCCCGATGTCGGCGGCCTTCAGTGCGGCCGCCCGCGACGCGGGCCCCAGTTCGGCGATCGCGGTGTTCGCGCTCAGGCCTACCGCCTTCGACGAGCGGCCACCGCCGCCGGGGCCCTGAAAGGCCATCCCGACACAGCAGCCGTGACGAGCCACGAGCGATCCATCCCGGGCTCGCAAGGACACCGAGTAGACGAACCAGGCGCCTGGCGGAAGGGCGCTTCGTTTCGTCTCGAGTAGAGAGACGGCGGATCTCGACCCGCGGGGCCGACGCAGGGCCACCGGGCGCGAGGCCCGCTCCTGCTGGAGACGCAGCGCTTCGGCCGCCGCCTCTCCGGCCAGTTCGGCCGCGGGGCGCACCGCCGCGCCTGTCGCGAAGATGTCGAAGACGCTGCCGTCCGGCTCCTCCGGGCCTGCTCCCTCCATGACCGCCTTCGCCACCCGCGATTCGTCCATCACGCCCGCGAGGCGCCTCAGCGACGGATCTGACGACCGACCGGCTCGTGCCCGCCGGGCGAGCGGCGCGAACACCAGTCGCTCCGCCGTGTCGGCGGCCACCAGAAGGATCTCGTGCACCCGCCGCGTCTGCCCCAGGCGATCCAGCCGGCCGGCGCGCTGCTCGAGCCGGGCGCTGTTCCATGGCAGCTCGTAGTGGACGACGACGTGACAGTTGCGGTGGAGGTTGAGGCCTTCCGATGCCGCATCGGTGGCGATCAGGATGTGCCGACGCTCTTCGAATGCGGCCAGCGCCGCGGCTCGCTCGGCGCGGGAGAGCCCGCCGTGCAGCAAAGCGACGTCGTAGCCGGCCGGGACGACGAGGCGGTGCAGCCGTTCGAGCGTGTCGCGGAACTCCGTGAAGATCAGTACCGGTCGCCGCAGTCTGCCGAGCAGCCTGAGCAGCACCCGCGCCTTCGACTCGAGCCCCGGCTGCCAGCGGGCGCACCGGGCGATTGCCGTCAGCCAGCGACGTTCCCGGACGCCGTCGGCCAGGCCGGGATGTGCAAGCAGCCAGTCCGGTGGTGTCTCGGAGTCGTCGTCTCCGGGGTCGAGCGGAAGGCCGGGCTGGCAGGGGAGGGCGGTGACCGGCGCCCCGGCGAGGAGCGCGAGTCGCCGTTGAACGGATTCGAACAGCGAGGCCGCGCTCGAGAGTCCTCGTTTTCTCAGCACGATGGCGCCGAGCCGCGCCTGCTGGTCGCCTCTGGCGGCCCCCTCGCGCCAGACCCGAGCGGTGTAGGCCTCGAGGAGCCGGTGCATCCGACGTTCCCGGCCAGTCAGCCGCACCGGCAGGAGCACCGTGCGCCGCGGTCCGACGAGGTCGTGCGGCGCTCGCGATCGTTGAAAGATGACCATCGGATCGTCCGTTCCGGCTGGGTCGCCGACGGCGCACAAGGCGTTGAACTGTCCGGGATCGCCCACGGGAGGGGTGGCGGTCAGCAGGACCAGGCGCGCCGATCTCGAGGCGACGGCGTGCACCGCGGCCCGCCGAGCCGTGCCCTGCGCGGCCCCGTGCGCCTCGTCTGCGACCACCAGATCCCAGCGCGCATGCTCGAGAGACTGAAGGATTTCAGGCTGCTTCAGAAAGTCGAAGGAAGCGACGTACAGCCCGGGCAGCGTCCAGGGATTCATGCCGGGCGGAAGGTCGCGTCCGCTCCCTGCGAGCCAGGCCGCATCGGCCAGACGGGCTTCGAGGGCGAAACGGGCGGCGAGCTCGGCGACCCATTGCTGCAGCAGCCCGGCCGGCGCCACGACAAGCACCCGGGCGGTCTCGCGGTGCGCCAGGACCTCGGCCATGATCAGCGCGGCTTG
>JBDTOB010000384.1:0-3620 GCA_039933435.1 Acidobacteriota bacterium
CCGTGCGGCGCCTGCGGAAACCGGGTGACCTCGCCGCCGGCAGGCCGGTAGCGCAGCAGATCGCCGTTGAGGCCGCCGATCCAGACGTCGCCGCGCGGATCCGTGGCCAGGACGGACACCGTCCCGAGATCGGCGAGCGCCTCGGTCAGTTGAGCGGAAGGTTCCGCTTGCTGGGTATCGACCTTGAACAGCCGGCCCCGGGCCGCGGCCCAGATCGCCGGGCCCCGGCCCGGCGCCAGCGCGGCGACGCTGTTCAGCGCCGCGAAGGCGCCGTCGTTCAGCGCCCGCGCGCGCCGCTTCGGATCGGCGGGATCGAGGACCCACAGCCGGCCATCGGAGACGGCGAAGAAGATCCGGCCATCTCCGCTCCGGACCAGCTTGATGATTTCGAGGCTGTCAACCGGCGACGCGCATCCGTCGAAGCGCCCCGTGGCGAGGTCGTACCGATAGAGCCCCCGCGACGTGCCGACCCACAGATCGCCCCCGGTATCCTCGATCAGGGCGTTGATGTCGTGGTCGCCGAGAAACCCCGGCTGAGCGCGGGCACGGTGCACGGTGAAGCGATACCCGTCGTAGCGATTCAGTCCCTCCTGGGTACCGAACCACAGCAGCCCCTTGCGATCCTGCAGGATCTGCTGGACCGACGACTGCGACAGGCCGTCCTGCACCGACAGCCGGGTAAAGCGCGGCGACTCGGGCGCGGCCATCAGGACGACGCCGATCACGCCGAGCGCGACGACCACTACCGCAGAGCTGAGAAAGCGAGATCGCCAGATTCCAATTACGGAGGGAAACCGCAACTTCAAACGCCTCATCGTAGCAAAACGGTCCCTCGGAATCACGGTTCACGCCTGGCCAACCGGCGGCGCGCACTGCGGGAACTCCCCCGCCCGGCACCCGAGCGGCCGTCATTGTGCGCCGCCAGACGCCGGTATACTGCGTAGCATGCCGACTGCCGGCCTGTTTCCAGGAGGACGCGATGTCTGACGCATCAACGAACACCCTGCATGGCATCAGCACGATGCCCAGCCTCACGGTCAACGATCTGCAGCAGAGCATGACGTTCTTTGCCGGCCTGGGCTTCGAGGTCGAAGATCGCTGGGAGGACAAGGGCGTGCTGCTCGGCGCGATGCTCAAGGGCGGCAACGTCCGGCTCGGCCTCAGCCAGGACGACGGCAAGAAAGGGCGCGACCGTGTCAAAGGCATCGGGGTGCGGCTCTACATCGAGGCCACGGACAACATCGACGAGATCGCCACCCGGGCGAAGGCGGCCGGGATCGCTCTGACGCAGGAGCCGCACGACACGCCATGGGGCACTCGCGCATTCGATGTCACGGAGCCCAGCGGCTTCGTGCTCACGATCGCCTCGCCGTCCACTCGATGACGCCCGGCCAGGGTCCTGCTTTCAGCTCTCGAAGGCCTTGATTCGGGCCGCCAGTTCGGTACCATAGTCCCATGGCCAACGTCGTCGTCATGGGATTGGTGACAGTAATGCTGATGACCTCGGCTCAGGGTCAGCCTGCGACACCGGTGCGGACGGTGCCGGCGGTCGATCTCGGCCGCTACCTTGGCGACTGGTTCGAGATCGCGCGGTTTCCCAACAAGTTCCAGAATCAATGCGCCGGCGACGTCGTCGCCAGCTACGCCCGGCGCCCGGATGGACGGATCAGCGTCGTCAACCGCTGCCGAACCAGCGACGGCGGACGTACCGAAGCGGAGGGGGTGGCGCGGGTCGAGGACACCGCCACATTTTCCAAGCTGAAGGTGCGCTTCGCGCCGGCGTGGCTGTCGTTCCTGCCGATGGTCTGGGGCGACTACTGGATCATCGGGCTGGCCGCCGACTACTCATGGGCCGTCGTCGGGTCGCCGGATCGGGAGTTTCTGTGGATCCTGAGCCGGACGCCGCAGATGGACGAGGGACGGTACGCCGCCGCACTCGCAGCGGCGACCGCGAATGCCTTTGACGTCGCACGACTCTCGAAGACCCCGCAGACACCCTTCCGTCAACCGCCAGCAGGCATCAAGTAGCGCCTCCCCTCACCGCGAGGAGACTCCGAACCGGGGCGAGGTGTCGGCCTGACACCATCGCCCCGGCCCGGAGTGCGATACGAACGGCGCCCGTGGTCAGTTCGCCCGGAGGAACGCCACCAGGTCGGCGACGTCCTGGGCAGTCAGCCCGAGCTGCGACGGGGTCAGCATCAGCGACTGCGGCATCCGCCGGCGCGTGGCGACGCGGTCGGCAGGCACGATCTGGGTCACACCGCCCATGCTGCGGATCATCATCGGATCCCCTTCCTTGAGCAGCACCCCCTGGATGGTCACGCCATCCTTGGTCTTGAGCTCGGTGCCCTCGTAGCCGTGCGCGATCTCGGCGCTCGGCCGGACGATGGCGGTAGCGACAACGTCGGCGGACTTGCCGCGGCCCCAGCCGTCGAGGCCCGGGCCGAGCTCGGCGCCGGCGCCGCCGATGGCGTGGCACATCTGGCAGCGGGTGGCCGTGGCCTTGCCTTTGGCCGCGTCGCCGGTGAGGGCGACGATCTGATCGACCGAGAGCTCCGCCGCGTCCGCCGGCGGCTTCGGCGCTACCGCCTCGCGCAGCGTGATCGTGGCGGGATCGTAGATCCCCGCCGTCTTGAGCGCCGGGCCGAGGCCGTAGTCGGCCCAGTCGTTGGACATCCGGTTGAGCAGCCACACGGTCGCCATCTCGCGCAGCGGGCTGTCCGGTTTCGCCAGATCGAGCATCGCTTTCGACGCCGCGGGATCGCTGACGAAGGCCAGCGAATCCATGGCGAAGCGGCGATCGGGCAGTGAGAGCTTCGCGGACTGCGCGCGCGCCGCCAGGTCCGCCACCGCCGCCGGGACGTGCAGGCGCCAGGCAATCCAGGTGAACTGCGGCGTCCAGGCCAGCGGATCGGCGCCGACATTGAGGTCGCGGTGCAGCCGCTCGTAGAGCGCCGGCTCCTTGCCGGTGGCGCCGGTGCCGAGCGCCTCCAGGTAGCTGCGGTCCTTGCCGTCGAAGCCGCGCGCGACATCGACGAGGATGTCGAGCGACTTGTCGGCCGGCTGATCGCGCAGCGCCAGCGCCGCCTCGCGCCGCACGCCGGGATCGACGTCACGGGCAAGCTTGGCGGCTACCGGGAGGACGTCGAGATTGGCGCGCCGCATCGCCCGGAACGCGGTGATGCGCATCGCCGGGTCGGTCTGCGAGTCGGGCGAGCCGGCGCGCTGCTGTCCTTCGGGGCCGAGCTGGTAGAGCAGGTACATCGCCCGGCCGCGGATGTATTGGTTGGGATCGTTGAGCAGCGCCGCCACCGGTTCGACCGCCGCCGCGCCGCGGGCCTTGAGCCCGTTGAAGCCGATCGCCCGGACGTTGACCGCCGGCGACTTGAGCGCCGTGATCTGCCCTTCGATGGTGCTGGCATCGAACGCCGGGACTTTCGAGACGAAGCCCTTCGGCGCGATCCGGTAAATGGCCCCCGAGAGCGTCTCGTCGAGATCCTGATGGCCGCCGACGCGGGCGTCGATCCAGTCGCTGACGTAGAGCGCGCCGTCGGGACCAACCGCAACATCGGAGGGACGGAACATCGTCTCGATCGCACCTTTGGCAGTGGTGTTGCCGC
>JBDTOB010000385.1:0-3618 GCA_039933435.1 Acidobacteriota bacterium
TCGTTCTCCTCCTGCGATCCGTCGACCCAGTGAACGGCCGCGGGGCGGGTCAGCTGGCGCATCTTCTCTACCCACCGCAGCAGGTGGGTGTTCCGTGCGAGTGGAACCGACGGATCGCGCGACAGCGAGATGCCTGACTCGTTGCTCATTGAACTCCTCTGCCGCGGCGGCGAACGCCGGAGCGCTACGCGCCGATGCCTCCCAGTGCGACGTACTTGATCTCGAGATACTCGTCGATGCCGTACTTCGAGCCTTCACGCCCGAGGCCCGACGCCTTCATCCCGCCGAACGGCGCGACCGCGGTGGAGATGAGCCCTTCGTTGACGCCGATAATCCCGTACTCCAGCGCCTCCGCGACCCGGAAGATGCGGCCGACCTCGCGGCTGTAGAAATACGCGGCCAGGCCGAAGGGCGTGTCGTTGGCGAGCGCCACCGCCTCGGCCTCCGTCCGGAAGCGAAAGAGCGGCGCCAGCGGGCCGAAGGTCTCCTCTCGGAATACCAGTGCCGCCGGCGGCACGCCGCCCAGCACCGTCGGCTGGAAGAAATTTCCTCCCAGCGCGTGGCGGGCACCGCCAATCAGCACCTGCGCCCCCGCCGAAACCGCGTCCGCAATGTGCTCTTCGACCTTCTCGACCGCGGCGGCATTGATCATCGGCCCCTGCGTGATCCCGGCATCCATCCCGTTGCCGACGCGAAGGGCACCGACGGCGGCCGTCAGGCGCGCCGCGAAGGCGCCGTACACGGCATCCTGCACCAGAATGCGGTTGGCGCACACGCACGTCTGTCCGCTGTTCCTGAACTTGGAGGCCATCGCCCCCTCGACCGCGGCCTCCAGGTCGGCATCGTCGAAGACGATGAAAGGGGCGTTGCCGCCGAGCTCCATGCTCAGCCGCTTCACGGTGCCGGCGCACTGCCGGATAAGCTTGGCCCCGGTTTCCGTGCTGCCGGTGAACGACAGCTTGCGGACGACGGGATTCGCGGTCAGCTCGCCGCCGATGGCTTCGGCGGGACCGGTGACGACGTTGCAGACGCCAGGAGGGAGGCCCGCCCGTTCGGCCAGGGCGGCAATCGCCAGGGTCGAAAACGGCGTCTGACTCGCGGGGCGCAGCACGCCCGTGCATCCGGCCGCCCAGCCGGGACCGGCCTTGCGCGCGATCATCGCGGCGGGAAAGTTCCACGGCGTGATCGCGGCAAAGACGCCGACCGGCTCCTTGAGCACCAGGATTCGCCGGCCGTGTTCGTTCTGGGGAATGGTGTCGCCGTAGACCCGCCGGGCCTCCTCGGCGAACCACTCGATGAAGCTCGCCGCGTAGCGGATCTCGCCGCGGCTCTCGGCCAGGGGCTTGCCCTGCTCGGCGGTCATGATCACCGCGAGGTCCTCGAGGTGCTCGAGCATCAGGGCGTTGAGCCGGCGCAGGATCGCCGCGCGATCGGCGGCCAGGGTGGCGCGCCAGGCGGGAAAGGCGCGGCTGGCGGCGGCGATGGCGCGGCGGGTCTCGGCCACGCCCATCGCCGGGATCGCCCCCACCACCTCCCCGGTCGCGGGATTGCGCACCGCCTGGGTTGCGCCGCTATCGGCCTGGACCCACCCGCCGTCGATGCAGTTGGCTTCCCGCAGCAGTGTCGGATCCGAGAGCTTCAGCGCCGTCACATCTTCTAGTCTGGCCCATCTCCGCGCCTTTTGTCGCGCCTGGCTGCCCTCTGAGCACAGCGGAGCTCAGCAACCCACCTCAGTCTGACCGCGTCTGTCCCTGATAGAATTGACAAATGGCATCAACTTCGGACTTCAAGCACGGGGGAACGCGATCGGCGGCGGTCTACACAGCCGAGACGGACAGCGCGGCGGCGGGACGCCATCTCGGCGCCCAGGTCCGCGAGGCCCTGGGAGGCGAGGTCCCCGATGCCGTGGTGGTGTTCGCCTCCTCGCGCTTCCAGCACACCACCCTGCTGGAGGCCTTGAAGGACGGCTGCCGCCCGAAGCTGATCGTCGGCTCCTCGTCCGCCGGGGAGTTCACCGGCGGCGAGCGCGGCGAGGGCACCGCCTGCGCCCTGGCGCTGCGCTCCTCGCACGTTCAGTTCGCGGCAGGCCTGGGCCGGCAGGTCGGCGCCGATCGCGCGCGGGCGGCCCGCGATCTCGTTGCCACGTTTCGCGGGCTCGAGACCCGCGACTTCCCCTATCGCGCCGCGGTGGTCATGACCGACGCCCTGGCCGGCCACGCCGATGACCTGGTCGAGCAGCTCACCGTCGTCACCTCGGGCAAGTATCAGTTCGCCGGGGGGGGAGCCGGAGACGACGCGCGGTTCACGCGGACGCATGTGTTCTACGGCACCGAGGCGTTCACCGACGCCGTCGTCGCGCTCGAAGTGCTGTCGCCCAGGCCGATCGGCATCGGCGTGGGCCACGGCTGGACGCCGGCTGGTCCCGGCCTCCGGGTCACCGAGGCGGACGGCATGCGGGTGATCAGCCTCAACGGGCTGCCGGCGGTGGAGGCGTTCGAGGAGCATGCGGCGCAGAGCGGGCAGCCGTTCGATCGCAGCAACGGCCTGCCGTTCTTTCTCCACAACATTCTCGGCATCGATACCGGCGCCGGGCACCGGTTGAGGGTGCCGCTGGCGGCCAACGCGGATGGATCGGTGACCTGCGCGGCGGAGATTCCGACCGGTGCGCGCGTCCACATCATGAAGGCGACCGCCGACTCCGCGATCACCGCGGCCCGGAAGGCCACGGAAACGGCGGTCGACAAGCTGCTCGGACAGCCGCCGGGCGCGGCGCTGTTCTTCGACTGCGTCGCCACCCGGCTGCGGATGGGCGATGTCTTCGGCTTCGAAGTGGATACCGTGTCCGGGCTGCTCGGCGGCGCCGGTCTGGTGGGCTGCAATACTTACGGGCAGATCGCCCGCGCCGACGGACAATTCGGGGGTTTCCACAACTGCACCGCGGTGGTGCTCGTCCTTCCGGCGTAGGAGGATGGGAGACAGCGAGACGCTGCGGCTGACTGCCGCGATGGCCGCGGCGCCAGGACGGCTTGTCGCCGCCCAGGCGCTGGCGCGGCACCTGGGCGCGTCGGCGCTGGTGATCCTGGTGCACGACCGGGTCATCGACGCGCTTGTCCCCGCTCCCGGCTTTCCACAGACGCTGCCCGGCGGAGCCGGCTGGCGCGAGTTCCTGGTCCGCCTCCTGAACAACGGTTTTCACCACGGGACGGTCGGATTTCCACGGGCGGATCAGCCGGTCTCGGCGGTCGCCTGGAGCACCGGCGGCATCGCCATGGTGTTTCTCGCTGGCGACGGGGGCGCACCCTCCCCTGAAGAGATCAGCCGGGGCCTCGAGGTGGTCGCGCCGCTGCTCTCAGCCACCCTGCAGTCCGAACACGGCGCCCTGGTCGCGCACGGCGAGCTGACCGTGGCACTGTCCCGCGCCCGCGAGGTCGAGGCGCTGGCCAAGGCGCTCGACACCGCGCGCTCGGAAATCGAGCGGACGGTGGCGCAGCTCGAACGCGAGAGCCGCGCCGCAGACGACGCGCGAGCGCGCGCCGAGGAAGCCGCCCGGGCGAAGGACGAGTTCCTGGCGATGCTCGGCCACGAGCTGCGCAACCCGCTGTCGCCGATCCTGACGGC
>JBDTOB010000386.1:0-3614 GCA_039933435.1 Acidobacteriota bacterium
CGACCAGCCGGTGTCGGTGGACGTCAACGACACCGTCGAGCGCAGCTTCCGCGACAAGCACTGAGCGCGAGCAGAACGATCACTTTGAAGCTGGAAGTCGTTGATTCTACAGGACACTCCTTCATCACTAGCCCGATTGCAGAGGATATTGGCATGCGCAGGATATATCGCCTCGGCGCCTGGACGGCCCTCACCGTGCTGGCCCTGGCGGCGGGGTGCCGCGGCAAGGCGGAAACGGTGACGCCCACCGCCGATCGGTTCGCCGCCGACGTCGCCTTCCTCCGGCAGCACTCGGAGATCGTCGTCCTGGACGACGGGTCGGGGGCGCGGGCTGCGGTGGCGCCCGCCTATCAAGGCCGGGTGATGACGAGCACGACGGGCGGTCCCGGCGCTCCCAGCTTCGGCTGGATCGGGCGCGCGGCAGTCGAGGCCGGGTCGCGGCAGCCGCACATGAACGTCTTTGGCGGCGAGGATCGCTTCTGGCTGGGGCCCGAGGGCGGGCGCTACGCCCTCTATTTCAAGCCGGGCGATCCGTTCGACCTCGATCACTGGCAGACCCCGGAGCCGTTCGACTGGGGCGCCTGGGAGATTGAAAGCCAGTCGCCGGCGCAGGTGACGGTTCACAAGCGCATGGCGCTCAGCAACTACGCCGGGACCCGCTTCGACATCGACGTCGAGCGCACCGTCCGCCTGCTGCCGGCGGCGGATGTCGCCCGCCAGATTGGCGCGGCTGACGATGGCTCGCTGCGGATCGTGGCCTTCGAATCGTCCAACACCGTGGCGAACGTGGGCGACACCGCCTGGCACCGGGACGGCGGCCTGATCTCAATCTGGATCCTGGGACAGTTCACGCCCTCCCCCCGCACCACTATCGTCATTCCCTATGCAGCAGGGACGGTGGCGGCGGCGGGCGCCGTCGTCAACGACAAGTATTTCGGCCCGGTGCCGGCGGATCGCCTGGCCATCGGCGACAACGCGCTCTTCTTCAAGGCGGACGGGCAGCACCGCGCCAAGATCGGGCTGTCGCCGGCGCGTGCGCTGGACACAGCCGGCAGCTACGATCCGGACGGCGGGGTGCTGACGCTGGTGCAGTACAGCCGCCCGGGCGACGACGAGGCTTACGTCAACTCGATGTGGGATGCGGCCGCGGACCCCTACGCCGGTGATGTCGTCAACAGCTACAACGACGGTCCCGCGGCGCCGGGCAAGCCGCCGCTCGGGCCCTTCTACGAGCTCGAGACGTCGTCTCCGGCGCTCGCGCTTGCACCGGGCGGACGTTACACGCATATTCACCGCACCATCCACGTGCGGGGGCCGCTCGCCGGGCTCGACCGCATCGCACGGTCGATGCTCAAGGTCTCCCTGGCGCAGGTCACGTGCGCCTTCTCGTCACATTGCGCGGCTGCACAGGAGAATCCATGAAGCGTCGTGATGCTCTTCGCTCGCTGACCCTCGCCGGAGGCGCCTCGCTGTTCGCCTCCGGCCGCTCGCTGGCCCAGTCGGTCGCGCCGATGCGGACCGCTGCTGAAACGCAGGCGCTCAAGGGCGCCGGGACGGTGAAGATTCGCGACATCACCACCATCCTCACCGCGCCGAACCGCATCCGGCTGGTCATCGTCAAGGTGGACACCACCGAGCCCGGGCTGGTGGGCTGGGGCTGCGCGACCTTCACCCAGCGCGCGCTCGTGGTGCAGACGGCGCTCGACCAGTACCTGAAGCCGTTCCTGGTCGGCCGCAACGTCGACGAGATCGAGGACATCTGGCAGTCGAGCTACATGAGCTCGTACTGGCGCAACGGGCCGGTGCTGTTCAACGCGATGAGCGGCGTCGACATGGCGCTCTGGGACATCAAGGGCAAGCGCGCCGGGATGCCGGTCTATCAATTGCTCGGCGGCAAGGTTCGCCAGGGGGCCGACTGCTACTACCACGCCAGCGGCAACAGCTTCGCGGAAGTCGAGGACAGCGCCCGCAAGGCGATGGAGCAGGGCTTCCGCCACGTGCGGGTGCAGGTGGCGACGCCGGGGTACGCCGGATACGGCGCCGGCGGTGGACGGCCGGCGGGCCCTGCCGGGGCCGAGGATGAGGCCGTTGGTCCCACCAATCCGAAGGCGATCTGGGAGTCCGGCCCGTACGTGCGCATGGTCCCGAAGTTCTTCGAGTACCTGCGCAGCAAGCTCGGCGACGAGGTCGAGCTGCTGCACGACGTCCACGAGCGGGTGACGCTGAACCAGGCGATCAACCTGTGCAAGGCGCTCGAGCCCTACCGGCTCTTCTTCCTCGAGGATCCGTTTCCGCCGGAGGAGAACGACCATTTCCGCATCCTCCGTCAGCAGACCAGCGTGCCGATCGCGATGGGCGAGCTGTTCAACACCCAGCACGAGTACGTGCCGCTCATCAAGGAGCGGCTGATCGACTTCATCCGGATTCACATTTCGCAGATCGGCGGGCTGAGCCCGGCCAGGAAAGTTGCGGCGCTCAGCGAGTTCTTCGGCGTGCGGACGGCCTGGCACGGCCCCGGCGACGCCTCGCCCATTGCCCATGCGGCGCAGCTCGCCCTGGAGCTGGCGAGCTACAACTTCGGCGTCCACGAGGGCAGCGGCTTTCCCAGGGAGACGCAGGAAGTCTTCGTCGGCTGCCCGGAGGTCCGCAACGGCTACATGCTCGCGCACGAGAAGCCCGGCCTCGGGATCGAGGTGGACGAGAAGCTGGCCGCGAAGTTCGCGGTCACGCCCGGTCCGCCCAATTTCGATTACTCGTGGGGGACGACGAGGCGCAAGGACGGGACGGTGATCCGCCCGTGACCACGGGCCGACGCCGGGAGCCCTGACGACCGATGCCCGATCACGTGAGCCGGCGGACGTTCCTCGGCGCGGCGCTGGCCGCGGCGGCGCTGAATTCCCGGGCGGCGGCCGGAGCGCGAGCCATGGACATCCTCGATTGTCATACGCATTTCTACGACTCCACCCGGCCGCAGGGCGTGCCGTGGCCCGCCAAGTCGGACAGCCTGCTGTATCGTCCGGTCTACCCGCGCCATTACCAGGCGCTGGCCGGGCCGCTCGGGATCACCGGCACGGTGGTGGTCGAGGCGAGCGCGTGGGTCGCCGACAACGACTGGGTGCTCGGCCTGGCAGCGGCGGACCCGCTGATCGGCGGACTGGTCGGCCACCTCGAGCCCGGACATCCCGCTTTCGCCGTTGAGTTGGAGCGGCTGGCGGCCAACCCGCTCTTCCGCGGCATCCGGGTCAGTGGAAGCGATGTGCTGTCGCTGAGCGGACGCGACCAGGCGCGGGATCTCGAGCGCCTCGCGGCCCGCGGGCTGTCGTTGGACGTCAACGGCGACGTGTCCTCGCTGCCGGCGGTGGCCGCCGTGGCGGGCGCGGTGCCGCAGCTGCGGATCGTCATCAACCATGTCGCGAACGTGCGCATCGACGGCGGACCGCCGCCGTCCGCCTGGCTCGCCGGCATGGACCGGGCGGCCGGGCGGGCCAATGTCTTCTGCAAGGTCTCGGGCCTGGTCGAAGGCACGGGCCGGCGCGACGGCAAGGCGCCGCCGGATGCGGCGTTCTATCGTCCGGTTCTGGACGCGGTCTGGGCGCGCTTCGGCGAGGAGCGGG
>JBDTOB010000387.1:0-3588 GCA_039933435.1 Acidobacteriota bacterium
GATCGGCACGGAGATCTACTATCCGGTGCCGTTTCACCTGCAGGCCTGCTTCGCGCATCTCGGGTACACGCGCGGCGATTTTCCCCACGCCGAGGCCGCTGCCGACAGCACTATCGCGCTGCCGATCTACGGCGAGCTGACCGCGGGTCAGCAGGAGGCGGTCGTGGCAGCGCTCTGCGACGCGCTGGCGTCGTGAGGCGCATCCTGGTGGCGGGCGCGGCCGGCCAGCTCGGCGGCGCGGTCGTCCGCCGCTTCACGGGCGCGGCCGAGATCGTGGCGATGAGCCGCCAGGATCTGGACATCAGCGTCGAGGCGGACGTCCTGCATGCCGTCCGCGACGCCTCGCCGGACGTGATCGTCAACTGTTCCGCCTACAACGCCGTGGATCAGGCCGAGGACGAGCCGCTGGCCGCCCTGCAGGCCAATGCGTTCGGGGTGCTGGCGCTGGCGCGCGCCGCCCGGCAGCAGGGTGCGCTCCTGGTCCACTACGGCACCGACTTCGTGTTCGACGGCGTCGCGGCGTCGCCGTACCGCGAGACCGACGAGGCCCGCCCGGCCAGCAACTACGGGCTCTCGAAGCTGCTCGGGGAATGGTTCGCCGCCGACGCGCCGGCGCATTACGTGCTGCGGGTGGAGAGCCTCTTCGGAGGCGAGCGCCCGCGCAGCAGCGTCGATCGGATTCTCGAGGGGATTCGCGGCGGAGCCGTGGTGCGGGTGTTCGTGGATCGGGCGGTCACGCCGAGCTACGTGGACGATGTGGCGGATGCGACGCTGCGGCTGATCGAGGAGCGTCCGGAGCACGGGCTGTATCACTGCGTGAACAGTGGCGTCACCACCTGGCTGGGGATTGCGGAAGAAGCCGCCCGGCTGCTGGGGCGCGAGCCCTCGCTCGAGCGGGTGAGCGTCGATGCGGTGCAGCTGCGGGCGCGCCGGCCGAAATACTGCGCCTTGTCGAATGACAAGCTGCGCCGCGCCGGCATCGTCATGCCGTCCTGGCAGGATGCCCTCGGCCGCTACGTGGCAAGGGTCGGCTGAGACGGGGGAGCTTATCCGGCCTGCGCCCGCTGGCGGCGGTGCCCGCGGATCCAGTCTTCGAGATCGGCCCGCCTGAATCGCCAGGTGGATCCGAAGCGGACGGCCGGCAGCACGCAGGTGGCGGCGGCGCCGCGCAGGTCCGCATCGACCAGCAGGGCGTTGATGACCTGATCGGCCGTGAGCAGCTCCTGCGGAGTCTCCGCTGCGACCTGGGCATCGTTCGCCATCACGTCATCGATCGTAGGACAAACGGGCCTCGAGGGGAATATGTGGACCGCTAGGCCGCAGCTACATCGTTCGGTATAGCGACCGCTGTTCGCTGGAAGCCGGATGCCGGAAGCTGGTTGCGCTCCCGGCTCGGGTGAGCGACGATAGCCACGCCCGCACGGGGACCCCCCTTATGCCCATCCGCATCGTACTGGCCGACGATCACCAAATCGTGCTTCACGGTCTGCAGCAGCTCTTCGATCGTCAGGAGGACTGCGAGGTCGTCGGCTGCTGCCGTGATGCCGCCGCCGCCATCGAGGCGGTCGAGACCCTGACGCCGGATGTCCTGGTCCTCGACCTGCGGATGCCGCAGCGCGGCGGCCTCGACGTGCTGCAGGCGCTTGCCGGCCGGCACGAGCAGTGCCGGCGCGTGCTGCTGACCGCCGCGATCCGCGACGAGGAGGTGATGGAGGCGATGAAGCTGGGCGCCACCGGCCTGGTCCTCAAGGAGTCCGCGCCGGAGGCGCTGCTCGAGTGCGTCCGCGCGGTCTACGCCGGCAAGCAGTGGATCGAGCGCGACACCCTGGCGCGGGCGTTCCGGGCGGCGGTCGATCGCGAAGCGGCGCTGAAGTCCGGCGATGCGCTGACGCCCCGGGAGACCGAGATCGTCAAGATGGTCTCGCAGGGGCTGCGCAACAAGGTGATCGCCGAGCGGCTGTCGATCTCGGAGGGCACCGTCAAGGTGCACCTGCACAACACCTACGAAAAGCTCGGCGTCGACGGCCGGCTGGAACTGGTCCTGATCGCGCAGCAGCGCGGACTGCTCTAAACGGGATCGCTCTCTAGACCGGGACGATCATTTCCACGCGGGTGCCCACCGGCGTCGATTCAATCGTCATCGCACCGCCGATCGACATGATCCGTTCCCGCAGGCTGACCGGTCCGATTCCCGCGGCGAGCAGCTGATCGTGGGTCAGCCGGCCGCTGAACGGAAAGCTGCGGCCGTCGTTGACGACCGTTACCCGCAGCGTCTTCTCCGAGGGCGCATCGACTTCCACCGACACCCGCGACGGCTGGCCGTGCTTGAGGGCGTTGATCACCGCCTCGTGCACCAGCAGGCGGATGGTCTGTTCCGCCGCCGGCGCCTTGAGGTCGTCGGGCGTTACCCGCACCAGGATCGGCGTCTTCCACTCCGGGGCGAGTCGATCGCTCAGCTGCCGCAGCAGGTGCAGCACCGAGTCGCTGGAGCCGGCGCGCCGCGACGACGGCTTGAGATCGTCGATGAACAGCCGCAGCTCGCGCTGCTCGATGGCGAGCGCGCGTTCGATGGCGAGCAGGCCGTCCCGCGCCGCCGCCGTGGCGTCGGCGGCGTCGGCCAGGATCTGCAGCCGCAGCCGGATGCCGGTCAGCGACTGGAGCACCCCGTCGTGCAGGTCGCGCGCCAGCCGCAGCCGCTCTTCGCGCACCGCCACCTGCTGCAGCCGGTCGTGCAGGTAGAGCCGCTCGAGCGACGTCCCGACTTCGTGCGCGACGACGTTCACCAGCGGCATGACCTCTGCGGCCGCGGTCCCGAGCCCGCTGCAGAACAGCCGTCCGGTCAGGTGCTCCACTTCGAACGGCGCGGAGGCAATGCCCCGTCCCGACAGCCGCGAGCTGATCTCGGCGGCCAGCGGCGCGCTCTGCGAGTCGCGCAGCGGACCGCCCCGGGTACCCGCCAGATCCCCGGGCCCATCGCCGGGCACGAACCAGGCCTCGCCCGGACCCCGGGCCGATCCCCCGGGGGAGGCTGACGGCGGCAGCTTGACGATCCCCTCCTGTTCGCCGGCCGACCCCGCCAGGTAGATCCACGGCTCGTCGTCCGCTTCCCAGGTGGCGATGACCCGCTCGCAGCCGACCACGGTGGCGGCGTGCGCCAGCAGCTGCCAGGCAGCGCTGGCGAACGTGACGTCCACGAACACCGGCCAGCCACTGACTTTCTGCAGCGTCCCCAGGGCGGCGCGCAGCTCGACGACCGCGCGCCGCTGCGCGGCATCGGCTTCCTTTCTCGCCGCGCTGATCGATCCGGCGACGATGGCAATCACCGCAAACACCGCCAGCCGGATCCCGTCGTCGGCGCCGATGTTGAACGAGTAATAGGGAGGGATGAAGAGGTAGCTGAGGGCGGCGGTCGAGAGCACGGTCGCAAGCATCGCCGGCGCGTAGCCGAAATAGATGGCGGTGAAGAGCACCGCCGGGAAGAAGAGGATCGAGACGCTGGGCCCCATGATGCCGCGCAGCGACGCCGTGCCGGCGACGGCGAGCAGTACGGCGCCGATGGCCGCCGCGTAGGGGAGTGCCGCCTGTGCC
>JBDTOB010000388.1:0-3580 GCA_039933435.1 Acidobacteriota bacterium
GCGGCGCCAGCCTGGGCCCAGACGGGCGGGATGAAGGGCAAGGTCGTGGACGCGGAGAACAAGCCGGTCGACGGCGCGACGATTACGCTGCTGCAGGTGGACACCAACTCGAAGTTCACGCTGAAGAGCAAGAAGGGGGAGTTCATGCAGATCGGCCTGCCCCCCGGCAACTACACCGTGACCGCGGAAAAGGACGGGCTCAAGCAGACCTCGAACATCCGCGTCGGGCTCGAGATCGCGGACATCACCGTCACCCTCAAGCCGGGCGGGTCGGGCGCGCCGATGAGCAAGGAAGAAGCTGCCAAGGCGGCCGCCAAGATGGAACGGCTCAAGGCGGCCTTCTCCGAGGGTGCGGCGCTCAGCAACTCCGGCAAGTACGACGAGGCGGTGGCCAAGTTCAACGAGGTCCTGGTCGACGTCCCCAAGTGCACCGAGTGCTACCTCAACATCGGCGCCACCTACGGGCTCAAGAAGGACTACGTCCAGTCCGAGGCTGCCTACAAGAAGGCGCTCGAGCTCGACTCCAACTCGGTCGAGGCGTACTACGGGCTGGCGTCGATTTACAACGACCAGAAGAAGTTCACCGAGGCGCAGGCGATGAGCGCCGAGGCCAGCAAGCGCGCCGGCACCGCCGGCGGGGCGGCTGGCGCGCCGATGGGCGCCGACACGCTCTACAACCAGGGCGTCATCGCCTGGAACGCCAACGACTTCGCCAAGGCGCAGGAGCACTTTGCCGCGGCGGCCGCCGCCGACCCGAACCACGCCGAGTCTCATTTCATGCTCGGGCGCACCAATCTCAACCTCGGCAAGCTGCCCGAGGCCGCCAAGGAATTCGAGACCTACGTGAAGATTGCGCCGAACGGCCCGAACGCCAAGGAAGCCCAGGCGAACTTCGAGATGCTCAAGCAGTACATCAAGTAGCCAGGCGCTGACGGTGGACGCCACCATTGCCGCCAACCTCCACTCCGTCAGGTCCCGGCTCGGCGCCGCCGCGCGCCGCGCCGGCCGGGACCCGGCGGATATCACCCTCGTCGCCGTCTCCAAGACCTTCAGCGCCAATCACGTCCGCGCCGCGGCCGCCGCCGGGCAGCGCGACTTCGGCGAGAACAAGGTCCAGGAGGCCCTGCAGAAGATCACCGACACGGCCGACAAGGAGATCAGGTGGCATCTCATCGGCCACCTGCAGTCGAACAAGGTCCGCAAGGCCGCGGCCGGCTTTGCCTGCATCCATTCCGTCGATTCGGTCGAGCTGCTGCAGCGGCTCGACGCCGCCGCGGCCGAGCAGCAGGCGGCGCCCGAGATCCTGATTCAGGTGGATTTCGCCGGCGAGGCCACCAAGTTCGGGGCGCCGGCGGAGCAGGCGCGGCGGGTGCTCGACGCCGCCCTCGAGGCCCGTGCCGTCCGGGTCGCCGGGCTGATGCTGATCCCGCCCTGGAACGAAGACCAGGAGCAGACCCGCCCCTGGTTCGCCCGGCTGCGGGCGCTGCGCGACGGCTGGCTGGGCGAAGGGCTGCCGGCCGCGGCGCTGCGGCACCTGTCGATGGGCATGAGCCACGACTTCGAGGCGGCGGTGGAAGAAGGGGCGACCCTGGTCAGGGTCGGCACCGCGATTTTCGGCACACGGACTGTGAGGGCTTGATGTTCGCAGACGAACCCGGCGACCCCGACCGGCCGGCATCCACTTCCGCGGCGCAGAGCGGCTCGCGCCCGGCCGAACGCGTCATGCGCATCGCGCCGCTCGACCTGCGCCAGCAGCGCTTCAAGACGGTGCTGCGCGGGCTCGACCGCACCGAGGTGGTCGCCTTCCTCACCGAGGCGGCCGACGATTACGAACACGCCCTCCGCGAGATCGACCGGCTGCGCCAGGACCTGCAGCGCCTCGAGGGGCAGCTGGTGGAGCATCGCGATCGCGAGGCCAACCTCCGCAACACCCTGCTCACCGCGCAGCGGCTGGCCGACGAGGTCCGGACCGCGGCGCAGAGCGAAGCCAAGCTGATCGTCCGGGAAGCGCAGGGGCGCGCCGACCTGCTGCTGCAGAAAGCCCAGGCCCGGCTCGAGGAGATCGAGCGCGACATCACCGAGCTGCGGCTGCGCCGCCGCGGTGTCGAGGGCACGCTCGAGTCATCGATTCAGGCCATGAGCCACGTCCTCGAATTCATCCGCGAACAGGGCAAGCCCGACGACAAGCTGCTGCTCCATCGTCCCCGCCCGGCCGAGACGCCGCAGTCGCCGGCGCCGCGCCCGGTGGCGGAGGTGGAGTCGCCGCGCGCCGCGGACGAGCGCGGCTAGCGCCGCCCGGGGGCCTGAGCTTCCGCCCCACGGACGAAGGGCCGCCGCCCGAGGATCCGATCAGCGCGGAACCGGCGCGGTGCTCAGGTCCAGCGCCTTGGCGTCGATGTCGACCTGTCTGAAGTAAGTGTAGCCGGGCAGCAGGTGCAGCGGCTCGACGTAGCTGGCGTCGATGTGCACGGATCCCGTCTGCCGCCGAACTTTCACGTATTCGCGATCCAGCGGCACGTCGTTCTCGGCCGCCAGCGCCAGCGCCCGGCCGGCGAGCTCCGCATCGTTCGACCTCTGCCCGTAGAGCACCAGCTCGTTGAGCGCGTCGGTGAACTTGATTTGCCGGTAGGCGCCCGGAGCAATCTGGTAGACGCCGTTCGCGATGAGCAGGAACACCGCGATCTTCACGATCCTGCGAATCATGCGTCCCTCCGGCCATCAGGCCTGCCCTAGTGGATCTGGTGAAACAGCCGCTCCCAGCGCGTCTTGGTGAAGAAGTGGGTGACCACCGAGGCCAGCCGCCGCACCGACGCCCCCATGCCCTCGTCGAGATAGTCCTCGCGCCCCGACTCGTAGGACCAGTAGATCATCAGGGCGCGCCCCTTGATGTAGCCACGGGGCAGGAAGCCCCAGTAGCGGCTGTCCTGCGAATTGTCGCGGTTGTCCCCCATCACGAAGTACTGCCCCTCTGGCACCCGCACCGGGCCGTAGCGCTCGCGGACGTCGAACGAGGTGATCTCCTGCGCCTCGTGCGCCGGCTCGAGGAAGTGCACGTAGGGCTCGTCGAGCGGACGTCCGTCGATATAGACCTTCTTGCTCTTCAGCTCCAGGGTCTCCCCCGGCAGCCCGATCACCCGCTTGATGAAGTCGCGGTCCGGCTCGTCGGGATACTTGAAGACGACGACGTCGCCGCGGTGCGGCTCGCGGACCGGGAGCAGCGCGTGCTCGATCGTCCCCGCGGTCGGGCCGAAGATGAACTTGTTCACCAGCAGATGGTCGCCGATGAGCAGGTTGTTCTCCATCGACCCGGTCGGAATCTTGAAGGCCTGCACCACCCAGGTGCGCACGAACAGCGCCAGGATCACCGCGATCACGATCGACTCGAAGTACTCGCGGACGGTGGATTTCTGGAAGCTCATGATGTGCCGCGCTACGACTCGCTGCCGACCTTGAGGACCGCCAGGAAGGCCTCCTGCGGAATCTCGACCCGGCCGACCCGCTTCATGCGCTTCTTGCCTTCCTTCTGTTTCTCGAGCAGCTTGCGCTTGCGCGAGATGTCGCCGCCGTAGCACTTGGCGAG
>JBDTOB010000389.1:0-3553 GCA_039933435.1 Acidobacteriota bacterium
GAGGCCAGCTGCAGCTCGACCCCCTTGACGACCGTCCGGCCGCTGAACGACTTGGTGAGGCCGGTGGCGCTGAGCGTCGCCATCGCGCTACTTGACCTCCGCCGGACAGGCGATCTGGTTCTGGACGGAGCGAATCACGCCGTTACCGGCGGTGGACACCGTACCGACCGCCCGCTGGAAGGTCAGCACCGCGCCCACCGACTTCTTGCAGTCCGGAGGGGCGGTCTCAATCGCCACGACGGGGGTGCCGGTCATCACGTAGGTCTCATCCTCCGCGGTATAGGTCAGGCGCGCGCCGGTGGCGGTCCTGCCGGTCTCCTTGACGACGACGCTGCCGTTGGCGCCGTAGCCCTCGGCGCGCTCGAGCTCGTTGGCGTCGCGCTTCAGGAACAGCTCGATCCGCTCCCCCACCACGTCCCCCTCCGGCCCGATGATATGGGCTTTCCCAGTGTAGGTCGCCAGCCGTTTGGCGTCGTCGTAGACGAAGGTCTCAGCTTCGCCGATACTGCGCGTCCTCGAGCGGACCCCGGTCGTCTTGTCGACCTCGTCCATCATCATTTCGGTGTGGGTGTTGGTGTGCGCCTCGATATTCCCTGAGCTGTCGTCGACGATGATGGTGTCGCCGCGGACCGAGGTGTCTCCCTGCCACAGCCGGGCGCTGCCGGAATAGACGGCATGCCCGGCGGCGCCGTCGTAAGCCAGCCGGTTCGAGGTCACGGTCACCGGCTGATCCCCCTTGAGGATGCCCGGCAGATGGGCGGCGTCAGCCTCCGGGGCCGGCGCGGGTGCGGCGCCGCGCGCCGCGGGCCTGGGCGCAGCCTTCGGACCGACCGGCGCGACCGGGGGCAGCCCTGCGGCCGGCTTCGAATCGGCCGGCTTCGCGGCGCCCGGCTTCGACTTCGACTCGGGCAGCATCGAGCTGCGGACCTTGGTGTCGGCGGTCAGCTTGCGGGTGCCGAGTGTCATCTCGATGGCCCGCGCTTCGACGGTGACGCGGCCGTCCGACACCCGGGGGGACGCCGGCCCGGGCTCGGGCGTGCTCGACAGCTCGATCTGATCGCGATCGACGTGATACAGCGCGCGGGTGGCGTCGGCGGTCACCGTCGGGCCGTCCGTGAAATGGACGTTGCCGTGGAAATCGGCCTGCTGCACGGCGCCGAAGCCCGGCTTGGTGTCGACCACCATCGATTGCGAGCGGGCGAGGCGCTCGAGCGCGGCCGCCGCGCCCCTGGCGGGGCGCGACTCGCGGTATTCGACGCCGCCGGCGAAGGTCGCGTGCTCCAGGCCGGCCCCGGGCGCGCCGTTGGCCGTCAGCGTCGCCGAGCGAATGCGCTTGGCCGCCTGGTCGCCGTCGGCCGGCAGGTCCACCTGGACGTTGTCGGCCGCCGTCAGCGTCGTCACGGTGGAGCCGTCGGGGGCCATCTCGATGGCGATGGTCCTGCCGGCGATGCGCCGCCCCGCCGCCCTGGTCTCGCCCGGAAGCTGGAGGACGGCGTTCTCCACCAGCTGCGCGTGCTGCAGCGTCCGCCCGTCGGGCGCGTAGATCAGATCGATGTCGCGAGCCGACATCGCCTGCGCGGCGCCGGCGTCCGGCCCGCCGGTGATGCGGCTGTTGCCGCGCAGCTGGAGCTGCTGCACGTGCTGGTCCGGCGCTTCCTTGGTCGCCGGCGTCAGCATGATGGTGATCTCGTCGGCGTCGATGACCCGCGCGTCTGCCTCGAGGTGGCCGCCGCCGGTCAGCTTGATGTAGTTGTCGAGGCGCGCCATGCCGGCGGCCTTGGCGGTGGCGACGAGCGCTCCCTGGCCGGCCTTGTCGGGGGTCACCGTGATGCGCGCCTGGTCGAGCAGCCACAGGACTTCGCGGTTGCGGTCGTAGGTGGCGCCGACGCCGCTGCCCTGCATCCGGCCGCGAGAGAAAGTGGCCGGGCCGGGCATTTTGACGATGCCGTCCCCCTCCGAATAACTGGCCTCGCCGCCGCCGACCTTGAGGTCGCCCGACGTCATCTGCACGTCGCCCATGAAGTGCGCCGTCTGCAGGGCGCTGCCCTGCATGCCGACTTCCGCCTCGCGGCTGGTGACGGTGAACGGCCGGCCGTCGCGATCGCTCGTGACCGAGACACCGCCGGTCAGCTTGGAGCGCCCGTCGGGATAGGTCAGCTGCGAGCCGAACTTCAGCGTCAGGACGACGCGGCCGCCGCGCGAGTGCTCGATGGTGCCGGTGCCGTGCCCCTCCACCACCGCGGCGGGATCGACCCGGGTCGGCAGCGCTTCCGCGGCCGGCGCCGGCGTGCGCCGGCGGCTGGCGACGAAGACGATCGCCACGAACAGGACGACGAAGGCGACGATGACCACGCGCGCCTTCTTCTGCCAGGTCATTCCGGCTCGCCGGGGCACTGGAAGTCGGCGACGTTCAGCTCGAGGTAGGTCTCCCCCTTGAACTCGTTCTTCTCGAGCGAGAAGGCGAGGTTGACGTCGGCTTTGTTGCGCGTCAGCAGGTCGGCGCGCTCGGCGGCGCGCCAGGCGATGGCGCGGAAGCGGCGGCCGTCCTGGCTGAAGGTCATCTTCAGGTGCCGCTCCTTCAGGGTGCGCGGACCGTCGACGATGGAGACCCCGGTGGCGTGGAACACCGGCCGGGGATTCGACATGCCGAAGGGGCCGAGCGAGTCGATCTCGCGCATCAGGTCGTGGGTGATCGCCTTCAGGCCGAGCGGGCCGTCGATGCGCAGCCGGGCGCGCAGCTGGTCGGGCTCGAGCACGGCGTCGGCATGGGCGTTGACCCGGGCGCGGAACTCGGGCACGCGGCCGGCCTCCATCGTCAGCCCCGCCGCCTGGCGGTGGCCGCCGAAGCGGACGAAGAGATCGGCGCAGTGCTCGAGCGCCCCGAGCATGTCGAAGTCCGGAATGCTGCGGCAGGAGCCATGCGCCAGGTCCCCTTCGATCGAGAGCACGATCGCCGGCTTGTGGTACGCATCCACCAGCTTCGAGGCGGCAATGCCGATCACACCGCGATGCCAGCCCTCGCCGCCGACGACCAGGACGTTGTGCGCCCCGACCGCGGGGTCGTTCTCGATCGCCTTGCGCGCCTCGGCGACGAGCTCCGCCTCCTCTTTCTGGCGACGGAGGTTCTCGTCGTTGAGCTGCTGTGCCAGCGCCCGCGCCTCGTCGGCCATCGACTCGTCCTTGGCCAGCAGCAGGCGGGTGGCGATGTCCGGCGTGCTCATGCGGCCGGCGGCGTTGACCCGCGGCGCCAGGATGAAGCCGACCTGATAGCTGTCGATGGTCTTGCCGGCAAGCCCCGAGGCCTCGAGCAGTGCGCGCAGCCCGACGGTGTGCGGGCCGGTGCTGAGCGACGCCAGCCCGAGGCGGGCAATCACCCGGTTCTCGCCGATCAGCGGGACCACGTCCGCGAGCGTTCCGATCGCGGCAATCTTGACGAACGACGGCAGGTAGCGGCCGCGGCCGGCGCGCTCGCAGAGCGCCTGCACCAGCTTCAGCGCCACGCCGACGCCGGCGAGGTTCTTGTCGGGATAGGTGCAGTCGTGCCGCTTGGGAT
>JBDTOB010000390.1:0-3551 GCA_039933435.1 Acidobacteriota bacterium
ATCCGGCGACCGGCCGCTGGGAGACCTGGACCAGCCCGGCCCCCGGCCGCTTCGCCATCCGCCGCACCGGCACGTGGGCCGCCGGCCAGGTGGCGCAGGGGGCCGACGTCACCGGCGACGGCCTCGATGCGGCGTTCCTTTATCAGCCGGCGACCGGCGCGTGGACGTTTGCGTCGGTGACCGACGTCCCGGCGCCAACCGCCGGCGGCTCTGGACCCGCAGGGGCCGACCTCGCGGTCGGGGACATCGACGGCGACGGCCTGACCGAGATCTATCTCTACCAGCGCGCCACCGGTGAGGTGCTGCTCATCGATGCCGAGAGCGGGACGGGAATCGGGACCGGCCGCGCGGTCTGGCCGCGGGGCTGGGCGCTCAGCGGCGCGCAGCCGAGCGAGCCGACGACACTGGCGCGGCTGGAGGCCACCGGTCCCTGGCCGATTGCGCCGCCGCGGCTTTATGTCATCGATCGCCGCGACGCCGAGGCCGCCCTCCAGGCGGTCGGCTTGCCGCAGGTCGTGACGCGCCGGCCGCCCACTGGCCGTTACGACGGGAACTATGCGGGCGGGTCCACCACCGCGCCGCTGGCTGCGACCAGCGCGGCAGCCGCTCGGTCGAACCCGTCCGCTGTGCCGATCCAGCCGAGCGCCAGCGCGCCTCAGGCGAGTGCCTCGGATGCGACCACGCTTCCGGCGGCCTCCCTGTCCACGACAGCCACCGCGGCGTCGACCCCGTCACCCGCGATGGCTCCGGCACCGTCAGACGGAGATCCCTCGGCAGCGCGCACGCTCGGGATGTCGGCATACGCCGGCCCGCCGTTGGTGGTTTCCCGCCAGCGGGAGGTATCGCCGGCGCTGCTGGAGGGCGATCCCCTGGCCCTGGAGCCACCGGATGCCTCTCCCGCGAGCGCGATGACCACTGCGACCGAGGCGGCGTCCGGCCTGACCGACAGCGCTGCGGTCCTGCGTGGCGCCATCACGCACAGCACGCCCGGCACGCGCGCCGGCTTCCTCTGGGGAACGGACGAGCACCCGGCGACATTGACCGAGCTCGCGGATCTGAATGGGCCCGGCACGGCCTGCACCCACACGCTCGCGGATCTGCGCGCCGATACCCTCTATTATTTCCGCGCCGTGGTTGACGAGCCGGGCGGCGGCCGCCTCCTCGGCGAGGTGATGACGTTCCGCACGCTCCCGGCCGCCGCGGTGCGGCCCGAAGACAGCTCCCAGCCGGCAGGGAAGTGACGCGCAACGACCTGACGCGGTGGACTGACCGCCTCGGGTCAAAGCCGGCCATGCCGACCAAATTGTGATCCGCTGTCCCATTCAGGTACCCGTTTCCGGGCGGCAATTACCCGCGCCGCTGCGCGACCTCTTAAACGCTGAGATAAAAGCACTTCCGCCACTTCTGCGCCCGGCAGGAGGGTTGCTCTCTCTTTCTCTGTTCACAGCAGTCAGCTTCGGCCTCCCCCGAGTATCGATGACACGCCTTTCCCAACTGATCGCGATCTGTGCGCTGCTGGCGCTCTCCGGCACGAGTGTGCGGGAGGCCGCCGCGGCGACGATTCAGCAGGTCCAGTCCGGAACCGCGGTCAACAGCGCCAACGGCACCCAGACCATCACCATCGCCTCGATCGACCCCACCAAGTCCTTCCTCATCTTCGAGACCACCAGCAGCAGCAACCGGCCGGTCGGCTCGACGGTCCGCGGACGCATCGCTTCCGCCACCACGATCGAGTTCGTCCGGGTCACCAACGGCGTCGCCCCGGAGCCCGCCCCCATCAACATCCAGTGGTATGTCGCCACCTTCGGGTCCGGCGTCAAGGTCCAGCGCGGCGAAGTCACGCAGTCCGCCACCATCGTCAACGTGCCGATCACTGCGGTCGCCTCGCTGAACCAGGCGTTCGTGTTGTGGTCCAAGACCGCGGCGGCCGCCGATCCCGACTGGGACAGCGACGACCAGGTGCTGGCGGACCTGACCTCGACGTCGAATCTGCAGGTCAGGGCCAACGTCCTCAACGCCGCCCACATCGTCTCGTGGCAGGTGGTGGAGTTCACCAACGCGGCGGACATCAACGTCCAGCGCGGCACCATCACCACGATGACCGGGACGACGACGTCGGTGACCGCCACGCTCAGCCAGGCGGTGGACACCTCGAAGACGTTTGTGCTGGCGGGCTGGCAGACCTCCGGCAGCGGCCCGGACATCGGCGCGAGGATGCTGCGGACCCAGCTGATCAATCCGACGACGATCACCATCGACCGCAGCATTTCCGGAACGCCCGACAACATCACGCAGATCGTCTGGCAGGCGGTCGAGCTCAAGGACGGGTCGATGGTGCTCGGCGGCAGCACCAGCTTCGCGGTTGGCCAGTCCAGCGCGACCCTGACCGTGCCGTTCGTGGACACTCCCCGTTCTCTGGCCTTTGGATCCAGCCAGTCCGGCGCCGGGCAGAACATGGGCCGGACGCCGTACGCGGGGGACGACATCATCGGCGTCGGGTCGTTTTCGGCGAGCCTCGGCACGGCGTTCCGCTCGGCCTCGCAGGCGTCGGCCGGCTCGGGCGGGCTGACGCTGACCGTCAACAAGCCGGCCGGGACCGCCGAGTTCGACGTCATGGTCGCGTCGATTGCGGTCGGGCCGCAGATCGCGACGATTACGCCGCCGGTCGGGTGGACGCTGATCCGGCGGACCGACAATGCCGCCACGACCGCCAACTCGCTGGCCGTCTACTGGAAAACCGCAGGCAATGCCGAGCCGGCCAGCTACGCCTGGACCTTCAATGCGTCCACTGGCGCCGTCGGCGGCATCCTGTCGTTCGTCAACGTCGATACGGCGAACCCGATCGACGTCGAGAATGGCCAGGCGACCGCCAGTGCCCTCACCCATGCGGCGCCGTCGGTGACCACCACGAGCGTCGACGAAATAGTGCTGAGCATGCACGCGTTCTCGAGCAGCGCGGCGTGGACGCCGCCGGCGGGCATGACGGAAGTGGTCGATGTCGCCAGCGAGACGGTGCTGGCGTGCTGCGGCGAGTCGATGGAGGTCAACTATCGCCTGCAGCCGGGCGCCGGGGCGACGGGGGCGATGACCGCGACCGCGGCGAGTAACGCCGACGCCGGCGTCACCCAGACGATTGCGCTGCGTCCCTCCACGCCGGCCGGCGCGCTCACGCTCCGGCGCGCCAACACGGTGGCGGCCGCCGATGTCGGCTGGTTCGTGGTGCAGTTCGCGCAGGGTCCGGGCTTCAAGGTCGGCAGCTTCGTCAAGAGCTCCGGCGCGGCGCCCGCGTCGCAGACCGTCGCGCACGCCCTCGGCTCGGCGCCCAAGGCGATCATCCTGTGGACCGACGGCCAGACCAACCAGACGATGAGCGCGGGCTACCTGTTCGGTTATGGCATGACCGACGGCACCACGAGTCGATCGGTCGCGACCGGATCGCAGAACGGATTGAATAAGACCGACGCCAGCACGCGGATGGCCGGCAAGGCGCTGACGCTGGTGCAGGGCAGCGAGCAGCTGGTGGCGGAGGCGGATCTCTCGTCGTGGGACGA
>JBDTOB010000391.1:0-3545 GCA_039933435.1 Acidobacteriota bacterium
GAATCGGCCCAAACGCCACTCCGCTCGGGCTCTGCAGCTCGCCGGCGATCCAGGTGAGGGAGCTGGCGTCTCCCCGACTGAGCTTGACGGCGCTCGCGATGTTCACGCTGCCGGCACCGGCCTCGATCAGCCCGGCGCCGTTGACGCGTGAGCTGGTCAGCTGCAGCGCCAGCTTGGCGTCGGCCGGCGTCAGCCGCGGGTTGGCCTCGAGCAGCAGCGCCACCGCGCCAGCGACCACCGCCGACGCCATGCTCGTGCCGCTCATCTGCATGTAGATGTGCGATCCCTGTCCCGCCACCACCCGCTCCGGATAGGTCGTCGCCAGGTACGATCCGAACGACCCGGTGGCGGTGATCTTGTTGCCCGGCGCCGCCAGCTCCGGCTTGAGGACGCCGTCAATCGCCGTCGGGCCGCGCGAGCTGTAGGTCGCCATCCGGTCGTCCGACCGCTGCGCCGTCCCGAAGGTGTTGAGGGCGCCGACCGTCAGCGCCGCCGGGGCATTGCCGGGAGAAATGATCCCGCCCACCACCGGCGTGCCGTCGGCGGTCTTGCCCAGATTGCCCGCCGCCGCCACGACGACGATGCCGGCGTCGACCGCGCGCTGGACCGCCAGGCAGAGCGGATCCTCACGGTAGGATTCCAGGATCGGATGACCGAGCGACAGATTGATGACCCGGATGCGGTACTCGGCACGATGGTCGATCGCCCAGTCGATGGCGTTGATGACGTCGCTGGTCTCTCCCGACCCGTCAGCCCCGAGCACGCGCAGGCTGATGAGATGAGCGCCCGGCGCAATCCCCTGGTAGCCGCCGTCCCCCGACGCCGCGATGGTCCCGGCGACATGGGTGCCGTGGCCGAACAGGTCGCGGTCGGCCGGCCGTCCGCCGGTGAAGTCGACGCTGGCGACGATGCGGGCCCGCAGATCCTTGTGTTTGGCGACGCCCGAATCGATCACCGCGACACCGATTCCCTGGCCGGTGAAGCCCTTGAACGCCCCGTCCCAGACCTGCGCCGCTCCCGTGGCCTCGGTCGTGACCGCCATCGCCCGGTGCACCGGCACGTCGCCCGACGCATGATCGACGTCCGCATCCTCACTGAACGATCCGAGCTGTCCGGCCGGGACCTCGAGCACCGCGCCGCCGCGCAGGGACTTCTTCACCCGCGCGCCGTAGCGCGCCGCCAGCGCCTGCAGCGTCTCCGGCGTGCCCGACACAATCACATCCGCCGCGCCGCTGCCGCCGGCGGCGATGCGGTCCGCCAGGTCGCGCGACAGCCGGGCCTTGTGCGGACCGGCCTGCGCCGGCACACCGATCGAAAACAGGAGCGCAGCCGTGAGACTGCACAACAGCCCGCGTCGAACCGACAAAGAGGCCAATGCACTCTGGGTCATGGGGTCGCCCTGCCTGGAACCGGTTGTGGAGAACTGTCTTCCCCTCAACGCACAGTCAATGCCATGCTGAGCCGTGAGGATTTCTGAGGGCAATACCTTCGTACTGACCGCACACAATCCGATTTTCAGGCGCATTTCGTAGGCGCCGCACGATTTCGTGCAGTCCGGCCGGCCCCGGGCATCCTGCCCGGGTCCTCCGCCATCGGCCAACCCATTGACCCGGAGCCGCAGTCCTCTTCGGGTGGGTAGTGGCGACCCGTCCGATTGGCGGGCTTTTTCATCTTCCAGGTCCGGCCAACCAGTTGGCCGGTGAGGGTCATTCGTGGCCAGGACCACTCGAATACTCGTCGCGCTCGTTGTCGTGGCCGCCCTGGGCGGCGCGCTGCTGCTGGTGCGCGGCACGCCCGGGGCCGCGCCGCCGGCCCTCCCCGCGGTCGCCGATCTGCCGGCCCGCGGCGGGTCGCTCACCGCTTCCCTCCGGTCCGAGCCAGCCAGCTACAACCGTTTCGTCGACCAGTCCGCGGCGGGGGAGGTGTTGTCGCTCCTCACCCAGGCGCCGCTGGTCCGCGTCGACCGGACCACCGATCGGCTCGAGCCCTGGCTCGCCGAGAGCTGGACGCGGTCCGACGATGGGCGGACGTATACCCTCCGGCTGCGGCAGGGTCTGACCTTCTCCGACGGCCGTCCGTTTTCGTCGGCCGACGTGGTGTTCTCGTTCGCGGCGCTCTACGACCCCCGGGTCAACGCGGTGCTGGCCCCCGACACCTATGCCGGCGGCCAGCCGATCCGGGTCGAGGCGCCGGACCCCGGCACGGTCGTCCTGCGGCTGGCGGCGCCGTCCGCCGCCGGGCTGCGATTGATAGACGACGTGCCGATGCTGCCGAGGCATCGGCTGCAGAAGGCGCTCGACGAGGGGAAGTTCCGGGAGGCCTGGTCGGCCACCGTGAAGCTCGAAGACATCGCCGGCCTCGGGCCCTTCGTGCTGACGGAACACGTCCCCGGGCAGCAGCTCGTCTTCAACCGCAACCCCCACTACTGGCGGCGCGATGCCGCCGGCACCCAGCTGCCGTATCTCGACCGCCTGACCATCGCGGTCGTCGGCGACCAGAACGCCGAAGCGCTGCAGATGCAGCAGGGGCAGATCGACCTGATGGCCAACGGGGAGATCCGGCCGGAGGATATCGTCGGCTTCCGCCGGCTGGCCGCGCAGGGGACGGTGCGGCTGATTGACGCCGGTGTGGGCCTCGATCCCAATCTGCTCTGGTTCAACCTGTCGGCGGTCGGCAGCAGCGACCCGCGGACGCCCTGGCTCCGAAGCCGGGCGTTCCGTCAGGGGGTCTCCTGCGCCATCGACCGCGACGCCGTGGTGAATGCGGTGTACCTCGGCGCCGCCGTGCCCATCTACGGGCCGATCACGCCGGGCAACCAGAAGTGGTTCGCGCCGGTGCGCCCGGCATGCGATCACGACCTGTCGAAGGCGCGGGACCTGTTTGCCGCCGCGGGCCTGTCGGACAGCAACGGCGACGGGATGCTCGAGGACGCCGCCGGCGTCGGGGCGCGCTTTTCGATCATCACCCAGCAGGGGCACACCATCCGCCAGCGGACGGCGGCGGTGCTGCAGGAGCAGCTGCGGCAAGCCGGCCTGACGGTGGACGTGGCGGGGCTGGACCCCGGAGCGCTCTTCGCGCGCTGGTCCCGCGGCGAGTACGACAGCATCTACTTCGGCGTCCAGGCCAACGGTACCGATCCGGCGCTGATGCCGCAGTTCTGGCTGAGCTCCGGAAACTTTCATTTCTGGAACCCCCGGCAGCCGTCCCCCGCGACCGACTGGGAGAAGCGGATCGACGAACTGTTCCGCCAGCAGGCGCAGTCGCAGACTCTGTCGGAGCGGCAGCAGCTCATGACCGAGGCGCAGGCCATCCTGGTCGAGGAGCTGCCGGCGATCTACTTCGTGGCCCCCGAAGTGACCATCGTCACCAGCACACGGGTGCGCAATCCCCAGGCGGCGCCGCAGATTCCGCAGCTGCTGTGGAGCGCCGACACGCTGGCGGATGCCTCGGCGCGCTGAAGGCCTGACCCGCCGGCCCCTTCCAGCCGAAAAGAGAAACGTGCATCCGGGCTTTCCCCGCTTCGTGGCGCGGCGCGCGGGCGCCGC
>JBDTOB010000392.1:0-3543 GCA_039933435.1 Acidobacteriota bacterium
TGGTGAACAGCGCCAGCCGCGGCAGGAACTCGACATGGTCGATGACCCGCGTCCCGCCCGCCGCCGCCTCGAAGCGGTGCTCGTGATGCCACCAGCGATAGGGGCCCCTGAGCTGCCGATCGACGAAGCGCCTGCCCGGCTCCCAGACGTCGATGCGGGACCGCCACGGAATCGGCCAGCCGTGCAGCACGATGCGGTAGTCGATTTCCGTCCCCTCGCGCATCACGATCGGCAGCGGGGTACGGATTCGGAAGTTCAGCCAGGGAGGAGTCAGGCGTTCGAGGTTGGCGGCGTCGGAGAAGAAGGTAAAGGTGTCGTCGAGCGAAGCCGACACCACCGTTTCGGTGTGGATGACTTCAAGCCCGGCCGCGGGGCGCTCGAGCAGACCTTTTCGCATGCGCCAGCATACGTCGGCGGGACGGCGCGATCGTCGCGACCATCGCGCCGTCCTAGAAAGCGGACGGTTTAGAAGACGACGTCGAGAAACCACCCGGCCTGAAAGCCGATGAATGAAAACACCGGGCTCGCTGCGGCGAGATGGTAAGCCCGGCACCACGCGGAGTCAAACAGCGAGTCAGCCGGTGCGGCCCGAATCTGATCCAGCGCCGTCAGCCCGCGCTATGCTTGCGCCGTGGAAGACACCAGGAAGCCGAATCCCCGGTATGTGGCGATTCTCGCGGGTGCCGCGTGCGTCATCCTGGCCGTGGGATGGCTGGCGCGTCCGGCGGAGGTGGCGCAGCACCCCGTGCCGCTGCCGTCCGAGACCGAGCTCGAGCAGCTCGCCCGGCGGGCGGAGCGACGCTCGCTCGACAGCATGACCAAGTACTTCGCGGGTGCGGCGCGCGACGTGGAATCGTCGATTGGCCGGGTCCGGGACGCACGGATGAGCGGCATCGCCTGGACCGACGGCGTCCTGGTCACCGGCCCGCTCGCCGGCGGCCCCGGTGCGCAGGCGCCGGTCGCCGTGGCCGCGCCCTTTGGCGAGGCCGAGGCCCGCCCGGATATCGTCGGACCGCACCTGCCACTGGCGACGCTGCAGGGCCCGGCGGGGCTCGCCGGGCTGGTGCCCGTACGCCGTGCCGAGCGGCCGCCGGCGGCGGGAGACTGGATGATCGCGGTGTGGCGAACCGATACCGAGCCGGCGTTTGCCGCCGGCAACTTCCGGCAGCTCGAAGCCGTGGCCTGCGGCGTGATGACCGCCCAGGAGCTCGGCTCGAGCCTGTCGTTCACGGGCGCGATGGTCGGCGGCGGCGTGTTCAACATCGACGGCGAACTGCTGGGGATGGTACTGCCCTGCGGTGAGCGGGTCACGGCGATCGCCGCGGCCAGCATCGAGTCGATGCTGGCGCGCGAGAACACCGTCGACGAACGGATTCGCGGCCGCTACGGCGTGGTCGTGGCACCGCTGTCGGTGGATGAGGCGGCGTACTTCAAGCGCCCGGGCGGCCTGCTGGTGCGGGAGATCTGGACGGGGTCCGCCGCCGAGGCCGCCGGTCTCAGGCCTGGCGACATTGTCATCGCGCTCGGTGCGCGGGCGGTCGGGAAGATCGAGGATCTCCAGCCGCTGACGGACGGCACCGAACCGTCGCCCGAGCTGAAAGTGCAGCGCGGCGCGAAGAGCCTGTCGGTCAATCTGGCGTCGGCGGCAGCGGCGCCCGGCGGGGCGTCCGGCAGCGGCGCCGGCCTGACGCTCGCCTCCGGCTCCGATCCCTATCGGATCGTGTCGGTGCAGCCCGGTAGCCCTGCCGCCCAGGCCGGCCTTCAGCCCGGCGACCGCCTGGTGCGGATCGACTTCGCCGCACCCCGCAGCCCGGATCAGGTGCGGAAGCTGTTTGCCGCCGCCAGACCGTCGCCGTTGTGGCTCGAAGTCGATCGCGACGCCCACCGCATCGGCATCCTGCTGCAATAGGTGCGTAGACCGTGAACGAGCTGACGTCGATTGGACTGATTCTGCTGCTGGCGCTGATGGCCGGGCATCTGGTGAAGATGCTGCGGGTGCCGGAGGTGACGGGGTACATCCTGGTCGGTGTGGCGCTCGGCCCGTCGGTGCTGGGGTGGTTGAGCCAGGAGAACCTGGTGGCGCTCGGGGTCCTCAGCGAGGTCGCGCTCGGCCTGATTCTGTTCTCGGTCGGGTCGGTGTTCGAGTTCTCGCTGTTCCGCCGCATCGGCCGCCAGGTCCTGCTGGTGACGCTCGTCGAGTCGACGTTCGCGGCGGTACTCGTCACCGGCGGCGCGCTGTGGTTCGGCCAGTCGTGGCAGGTGTCGCTGCTCCTCGGGGCGATCGCCACCGCGACCGCGCCCGCCTCGACGTTGATGGTGATCCGGGAACTGGACAGCTCGGGCCCGCTCACCGACAACCTGCTCGGGATCATCGCCGTCAACAACCTGCTCTGCATCTCGGTCTTCGGGCTGGTCGCGGCCGGCATCGACCTCACGACCGGCCTTGACGGCCTCTCGCGCGGGGCGATGGTCTACCGATCGGCGTTCTGGTTCGCGTGGGAGATTCTCGGCTCCGCGGCCCTCGGCTATCTGGTGGGGATGCTGCTCGCCGGCTGGTCCACGCATGTGACGGAGGGAGGGGAGCTGCTGATCCTGCTCGCCGGCTCGATCCTGTTCTGCGTCGGGGTCTCGCGCGCCATGGACCTGTCTCCGCTCGTGACCAGCCTCGCGGTCGGCGCCACCATGGTCAATCTTGCGGATCGCGGCCGCCACCTCTTCGCGGCGCTGTCGAACACCGATCCGCCGTTCTACGCCATTTTCTTCGTCATCGCCGGCGCGGAGCTCGACGTCACCCGCATTCCGGCGATGGGATGGGTGGGGCTGGTCTACGTGGTCGGCCGCGCGAGCGGCAAGTTCGCCGGCGCCCGGCTGGCCGCCGGGCGCCTGGGTCTCGAGCCCGACGTGCGGAACTACCTCGGCTTCGCGCTGCAGGCGCAGGCGGGGCTGGCCGTCGGCCTGACGCTCGCGGTCAACATCCGCTACCCGCAGTTGGCTCCCACCGTCACCACCATCGTCCTCGCCTCGGTGGCGGTGTTCGAGATGATCGGTCCGGCGAGCACCCGCTTTGCCCTGGTGCGGGCCGGTGAGGCCGGCGCCGCGCAGCCGCCGGGCTCTGGGGAGCTGGCCGCGGAGCTCTGACGCGGCAACTGGCGGCCGCAGCAGACCGCCGCGCGTCAGCTGCTCAGCGCTCCGACGAGCGCCGCGCATGCTCGATGACGCCGTTCAGCTCCGCGCCGACCAGAATCGCCAGGCTCGACACGTAGAACCACATCATCGTCGTGATGGCGCCGCCGATGGCGCCGTAGGTGGCGGTGTAATTGCCGAAGCTGTGCACGTAGAACTTGAACGCGAACGACACCGCGAGCCAGAGCGCGGTGGCGAGCAGCGAGCCGGGCGTGACCCACACCCAGCGCCCCGGCCGGCTCGGCGCGAAGTGGAACACCAGTTCGACCCCGAGCACGACGCCGGCAATCATCACCGGCCACCGCGCCAGATTCCAGATCTCGGCGACCACGGGGCGAAGCTGCAGCCAGGCGGCGAGGC
>JBDTOB010000393.1:0-3534 GCA_039933435.1 Acidobacteriota bacterium
CGGCGAGCGCGCCGTCCAGCGGTTCGGCCGCATCGAATGGAACGGTGCCAAGCCGTAGACGTACTGGCGACCGGCCGCCTTTGCTCAACGCCCTGAGTCGAGATCGAGCCCCATTGATGGGCAACCGAGGGGGCCGGTACCCGGTGGCCGTCAGTGGCCCTTGGGGCATCACGGTCCGCTGGGACGGCAAGGACGCCAACGAAGTGGCTCTTGAGCAATATCACTGAACGGAAGGCGACGACGATGGCAACGACGAAGACACACGAAGGTGCTCTCTGTCCGACAGCCATTTGAAACGGTAACCGAGCCATCCCGGAGAGATCCTCCGTGAGGACGTGCTGCCGGCGTTGCGGATGAACGTCTCGCAGGCAGCCCGCGAGCTCGGCGTGTCACGACAGCTCCTGCACCGAATCCTGGCGGGTAGGGCGCCAGTCACGCCAGAGATGGCCGTTCGGCTCGGGAAGTGGGCCGGTAACGGACCGGCACTGTGGCTCGGCATGCAGCAGGCGTTTGACGTATGGCACGCGCAACAGGCGCTCGGGGCAGAGCTCGAACGTATTCCCGAACACGCCGCGTAGCCAGTCCGGACGACCCGTCCGGCGACCCCATCACCGCAACCAGTTCCTCCTTCGTACTGCCCGGCGTCGCCTGACACCACTTCGCCGCCAGTCCATCAGCAGCGGTCTGAGCCGATCCCCCGCTCTCGGTCGCGCCCTTCGCCCCCGCGCACGCCGCCACCGTCAGCAGCGCACTGCCAACCAGAGTCGTCCTCATGAATGATGTCCCCCCAGGAATAGCCGGCGTTCATCTCTCCTCACCCAGCCAGATCGGCCATAGCCGCCTCGGCGGCCATGACGGTGACATACAGGACCGCGAGCCCGACGATGGTGTAGGCGACGGCGCCGACGACCATCATCACCGCGACCAGGGTGCCGTACTCGTCTCCTGGCTTCTGACTCTGGGCCTGGCGCCCCAGTTGATTCTGCTGCCGCTGATAGTTCCTGGCGTAGTCGGCGGATCGCTTCGCATTGTTCGCGGCACGCTGCGCATCACGGGCTTCCTTCGCCGCCTCCGGGGTGTAGTTCGGCTTCTGGCCGCCGAAGGGGTTCTGCTGCACCGGCTTGCCGTTCTTCGGCAGGTCGTAGTTCGGGTTGTAGCCCGCGCGGCCGGCGTGCAGCTCGAGCGCGCCGACAGCCGCCGTCTCGCCGCTGCCCGCGGCGATCTCCCACCAGGCGCCGCGTCCGTCCAGGGCGCCAACCGGCGCGACGATCATCTTTCCTTCAGACAAGGCGGCCGACAGGCGCGCCGCCGACTCGGCTTGTGGCGCGTGTGACCCCGACGGCAGCGAATCGCCCGGCGCGAGCACCACCACGCCGTCGCTGCCGAGCCGCGCGCTCGTGGTCTCGACGGCGGTGCGATCGCCGCCGCTGGCGGCGATGGTGTCGGCGAGCATCTCGTGCTCGAAGGCTCCCTGCACCAGGCCGAACCACAGCTTCTTTCCCGCCACGACATCCGGCGCGATTGATGGCGCCGCCACCGCGCGCAGGTCGTCGCGCCGAAGATCCGTCACGATCTGGATCGCACCCGATCGATCCGCCATCCTCGTGAAGATCGAGATGCGCGGACGCGCGGCATAGAAGCGCAAGCCGGGGGTGTCGTTCAGGCGCGGGATGGCGCCGTGGTCGGTCCAGATCAACCAGGCGAAGTTCTGCAGCGCGAACGGCCAGACGCCGTCGGAGAACTCGGGCTCGTCCTCACCTGCCCCGGCCCCGGCCCCGGCCGGCGAGGGTCGATCCTCGGGAAACGCTCCGTCGAGTTCCTTGAGTGCTAGGTCCTGGACCGCATCGGCGTAATCGGCGAGGTTGTGCGGGCCGGCACTGAACCAGACATTGTGCATCGCGCGCATCGCGGTGGGGCCCTGGTCGCCGCGCTCGAGCCGGGGAAGGTCCGACGCGGCGAGCGGCCTCTTCGCGCGCCACGCGGCGCTGCCGCGATCGACGAGTGTGCGGCGAGTCATCTCGGGCTGGCCTCCGGGAGCGCGCAGCTCGAGCTCCAGCGACTCGGCGACGAAGACGGGCCCGGTCGGCGCCGCCGCGGAAGAGGCGGTACCGGGGGGACGGGCCGACAGTGCGTCGATCGCTCCCGCCAGTCCCCCCTCGCCGGATCCGGCCGGCTGCGCCGCATCGACGGCCGGGGCCTGTGACCCGGCCTCGTCGATGGTGAAAGTGGTGCCGTAGGTGAACTCGCCGCCCACCCACAACGCCGGGGTCCACGTCACGTAGCCGCCCAGCGAGGCGCCGATGTTGGCCATCGCGATGGGCTTCCCCGGGATGTGGGCGACGAAGATCTGGCGATCGATCAGGTCCACCGCGTTGGCGGTCGTGTCGAGAACGGTCGTCTGGGTCAGGCCGCCGTGCGACAGCTCCTCGACCTTCAACCGCACGGTCACTGTTTGATAAAGGTCCGCCGGCAGGGCGCTGACGGTGTGCGCGACGGCCGTGCTGGTCGATCCGGGTGTCGAGTCGGGGAAGGACGGGTCGAGATCGATCCAGCGGCCATCCACTTCCGCCTCGACCCAGACGTGTGGATTCATTTCCGCCAGCACGCCTTCCCGCGTTGGTTTGGTGACCGGCGGCAGCCGCTGGCCAAGGGCGGCCTGCACCACGCCGTAGTCGTGCGCCGCGCGGGCGTAGACGCGCTGCCGCAGGTTGCCGGTGGCCGACGACGCAGGACGCGGAATGCCGGGGATGCTGGTGTCGAACAGCCGCTGCCATAACCGCTCGCGGCCGCTCGCGTCCAGCGTGCCGATCGCAAATCGTGTCGGAATCTTCTTGCTCGCCAGCAGCGCGGCCAGCAACAGCGCCCGATCGGGGGTGTTGCCGGCGCGTGCCGTATAGGTGCCGTTCGCGCCGCGCAGCACACCCGGGTAGGCCTCGTATCGAATGGCATCGCGCACATACGCAAACGCCGGCTCGACGCCGGGGCCGAGCACGGCCGCTCGTGCCGCGACGTCCCAGTCGACGCGGGCGATCCGATCCGCCAGTGCGGAGATGCCGTTGACCGCCGCGACCGGGCCGAGGTCGGCCGTGGGACCGGCGGCCCCCGCGGATGGCGCCAGCGGTTCGGCCAGCGGCGTCGATGCGGCAGACGTGGCGCGACCACCGGTCTGGCGCGACGTCTGCAGAAATGGCATCCACGTCGAGAACGCGGTCGCGGCGCACAGGGCATAGACGAGCGCCTCGTTCAACTCCCGCCAGGCCGTGCCGCCAGGCCTCCGCCAGCCGCGCGACCCGGTCTTCACCGCCTGGACGAGGGCCGCCATCGGCAGCACGACACAGCCACCGATGAAGGCGCCGCGCAGCCACCACGGCAGCGGCTGCCACAGCCCCTCGCCGCGGGTCATGGCGCTGAACGTCACGCCGGCGGCCGCCCCCTGAGCGAGTGCCGCGACGCCGTAAAGCGCCACCGCCGCGCCGACGAGCCGCGCCACCAGCGGCAGCCGCCTGGCCATCACGAAGGCCAGCGCCGCGGCCG
>JBDTOB010000394.1:0-3527 GCA_039933435.1 Acidobacteriota bacterium
AGGAACAGGATGATCGCGATGACCAGCAGAACGTAGATGAAATTGCCGAGCGTGTAGCCGCTGACCATCCCGAGAAGCCAGAGAACAATCAGGATGATCGCAATCGTTTCGAGCATGTGCCTTCTCCTTGGCGCCGGCAGCCGTGCCGCGCGTTATCCGCTGCCACAACAGCAGAGCAACGGCTGTGCCGTTCATCGGCACTTCCGGCTGCAAGGGCTGGGAACGGCCTTAGTCGTGGCGCTGGCGCTACTTGCGGGCTCGGCTGACGCCGCGGCTCAACCACAGGCGGCTCCCCAGCCGCAGCCGGACGAGTCGGCAGGGAAGCGGATTGCATCTTTTCTGGCGGGGGCGGTCACAGGGCTGGCCACCCACGAAACCGGACACGTGATCGTCGATCTGGCGCTCGGCGAGAAGCCCGGGCTTCGCAGAGTCGACTTCCACGGCCTGCCGTTCTTTGCCATCACCCATTCGTCGGGACTGCCGCCGAGGCGGGAGTTCGCGATTTCGTCGGCCGGCTTCTGGGTGCAGCATGCAGAGAACGAGTGGCTGCTGCGGGGCGGCGCCGGGCGGCGGCGTCCGGGCACCCCCTTCACCCGCGGCCTGTTCGCCTTCAACGTGATCACCTCGGCCGCCTACGCGGGCGCCGCGTTCGCGCGCACCGGCCCCGAGGAGCGCGACACGCGCGGCATGGCGGCGTCGGCGCGCGTCGACGAGCGCGTCATCGGCGCGCTGGTCCTCGCTCCGGCGCTGCTCGATGCGTGGCGCTACTACCATCCCGGCGCGCGATGGGCCGCCTGGACGTCGAGAGGCGTGAAGGTTGGACTGGTGGTGATGATCGCGCGGTAGCGCGTCAGACCGGCTGGGCGGCGTCGCTGCGCGGCCCCAGGGCGAACGTCATCGTGCCCTCGACGACCACCTCGCCGTTGACGCGGGCGACGCCGCGCAGCAGCCCCATGCGGCTTCGCAGTCGCCGCACGTGCGCTTCGATGACGACCACGTCGCCGGGGTGGACCGGACGACGGTAGCGGACGCGCTCGATGCCCATGAAGTAGATCAGCTTCTCGCGGTTCTCCGGCTTCGCCAGAATCATGATCGCCCCGACCTGCGCCACCGCCTCGGTCAGAATCGTCGGCGGCAGCACCGGCGCCTCTCCCGGGCGATGCGCCAGGTAGCGCTCGTTGAGGGTCACGTTCTTGATGCCCACGATCCGCTTGTCGGCCTCGAACTCGGTGATCCGATCGACCAGCAGGAACGGGTAGCGATGCGGCAGGATGCGCTCAATGGCGCTGTAGTCGAGCGGAAGCGTGATGTCCATCTGGCTGCGGGGCGCTCCGGCGCCCGTAGGGAGCAGTATAATCTGGATTTTGCACCGGAAGGACGACACCCCTCAGTGAGCCAGGGCATCCCCTCGGACAGCGCCGAGGCCGGCGCGGCGCCCGGCGCCACCGCGGCCGAGCACGAGCTCCTCACCACCCTGTTCGATCTGGGCCGGCAGGTGACCAGTGTGCTCGACCTCGACGAGCTGCTGCACCAGATCCCGCGGCTCATCGGCAGGCTGATTTCCTTCGAAGCCTTCGCGGTTTACCTCCTCGACGACCGCCGCGGCGAGCTTCGCGCCGCCTATTCGGTCGGCTATCCCGACAGCGATCGGCCGCTGCGGCTGAAGCTCGGCACCGGCCTCATCGGCGCCGCCGTCTCCAGCGAACAGCCGCTTCTCGTCAACGACCTGCCGGCGGACTCCCGTTACATCGAGGTCGTTCCCGGGATGCACTCCGAAGTGGTGGTGCCGCTGATGCACAAGTCGCGGCCGATCGGCGCGCTCAACATCCTCAGCCGCAACCCCGGCCACTTCACCCCCCGCGACGTCGAGATCGTGCGCCAGTTCGCCGCCCATGTCGCCGTCGCGCTGATCAACGCCAGGCTCTTCGAGCGCAGTCGCAGCGACACCGAGGCGTTCGAGACGCTCGTTGAGATCGCCCACGAAGTGGCCTCGGTCCTCGACCTCGACGAGCTGTTCGCGCGGATCGCCCAGCTCACCAAGCGGCTGATCGACTATCGCACCTTCGGCATCCTGCTCCTCAACGAGGCCAGCGGCGAGCTCGAGATGAAGCTCGCGCTCCAGTACGGCGAAAAGGTGCAGGTGCCGCCGCTGCGGCTCGGCGAAGGGCTGGTCGGCTACGCGGCGCTCCACCGCGAGCCGGTGCTGGTGTCGGACGTCTCGCAGGACCCGCGCTACATCAAGCTGGTGCCCGACGTCCGCTCGGAGCTGGCCATCCCGCTGCTGGTCAAGGATCGCTGCATCGGCGTCGTCGATCTCGAGAGCCCCGAGCTCGACGCCTTCAGCAAGCGCGACGTCGAAATCCTCACCCTGCTCGCCAGCCAGGCGGCCGTGGCCATCGAGAACGCCCGGCTCTACGAGGAAGTGCGCTCGAACGAGGAGCGGCTGGAGAAGGAGCTGCGCTTCGCCCAGCGGGTGCAGACCGCGCTGCTGCCCGCCGGCCCGCCGAAGCGCCTCAAGGGCATCGACGTGGCCGCCGCGTTCGCCCCCGCGCGCGAGCTCGGCGGCGACTTCCACGACTACCTGTCGCCGGAATCCAACACGCTGGTGGTGGCGGTTGGCGACGTCTCAGGAAAGGGCGTGCCGGCGGCGCTCTACAGCGTCTTCGCCGCGGAGCTCATACGCGGCCGCACGTTCCGGCGGCGCTACCTGCCCGACCGCTCGAGCCCCGCCGGCGTGCTCTCGTCGGTCAACACCATCCTGCAGCAGCGGCAGCTCGAGGAGTACTACTGCACGCTCTGCTACGTCGTCTTCGACCTCAAGCGCCGGGTGATGACGATGGCCAACTCCGGCCTGCCGTATCCGATCCGGTGCAGCGGCGACAGCTGCGGCCAGATCGAGCTTCCCGGAGTGCCGCTCGGCGCGTTGCAGGGATCGACCTACGACGAAGTCACCTTTGCGCTGCACGCCGGCGACCTCTTCGTGATCTGCACCGACGGGGTCTCCGAGGCAATGAACGCGCGCGGCCAGGAGTTCGAGGCCTCACGGCTGCTCGAGGTCGTCGGCAAGGTCCGCGATCAGCCGCCCGCCGCCGTCGTCGAGGCGATCTTCGACGCGGTGCACACGTGGCGCGGCGACACGCCGCCGAACGACGACATGACCGCCGTCGCCGTCCGCATCACCACCTGAGCGGCTCAGCGCCGCCGGAAGTTGATGCCGGTCTGCTCCAGATGCAGGCCGACCGAGGAACCCCCGAAGGTGGCGATGTCGCTGACCCGTCCCTTGACACGCACATGGGCGCCGCGGGTCGGCACCCGGCCATGCTGCGCCAGCACCGTCATCTCCCCGGTCCCGTCGTCGACCTTGTAGAGTTTGAAGGGCATGAGCGGCACCCCCCAGGAGCTGGTGACGACGCCGTCGATGGCGACGGTGCGGTTCTGATACCGGCCGGGGTTGTACTTCAGCTCGGCGACGCTCGGGTGTCCGGTCGTCAGCGCGCAGCCCGAGAGCGTTGCGACGAGCGCAAGCG
>JBDTOB010000395.1:0-3516 GCA_039933435.1 Acidobacteriota bacterium
TGATGAAATTATAGTCGATGCCGTGGGCTTCCCCGGCTCTCGCGGCTCTCGAGGTATAGGAGCGCGACATCGCCAGGTCCGGCACGCACTGTACCAGCCGCTCGACGACCGTGGTCTTGCCGGTGCCGGACGGCGCCGAGACCACGAACAGCAGCCCGCGCCGGACGGCCGCGGGCGTCTCATTCAACGTTCTGCACCTGCTCCCGCATCTTCTCGAGCTCCGCCTTGAGCGCGACGATCACCTCCGATACCGCCGGCCCCTCGGCCTTCGATCCCAGGGTGTTGACCTCGCGGTTCATCTCCTGAATCAGGAAGTCGAGCTTCCGGCCGCAGGGCTCGGGGCCGTCCGACAGCGCCCGCCAGTGCTCGAGGTGGCCGCGGAACCGGACCACCTCTTCGGTGACGTCCGACCGCCCCACGAACTTGGCGATTTCCTGCGCGATCAGCCCTTCGTCCGCGAGCGCATCGGCGTGCAACTCCCGCACCCGCGCCTCCAGCCTGATCCGCAACCCGGCGACACCAGCTTCCGCCGCCACCGCCGCCCGCTCGAACAGGTCCGCCAGCAGCAGGCGCCGGGCCTCCAGGTCCTTGCTCAGGTACCCGCCTTCCCGCACCCGCATCCCGTCGAGCTCTTCCAGCGCCGCCTGCACCGCCTCCTCGACCCGCGCCACCAGCGCGCCCTGATCGTCCGATTCCTCGGGGCGCTCGCGGATCGACAGCGCCTGGGGAAACCGCAGCAGATCGCCCGGCGTCATCGTCCCCGAGATGAAGCCGCGCTCGCGCGCCTGGTCCAGCGCCCCGCCGAGCGCCGCCAGGAACGCCTCGTTCAGCTCCACCTCGAGCGACGGCGTGCGCCGCTGCTGGACGCTGACCGAGACTTCCACCCGCCCCCGCCCCAGCCGCCGCTGCACCAGCGCGCGCAGCTTCGACTCGGCGGCCGACAGCGACTGCGGCACCCGCAGCTGCAGGTCCAGGAACTTGTGATTGACCGCCCGGATCGTCACCGTCACGGTCGCCGCGTCGTCGTCCCGCGTCAGCGACGCGAATCCCGTCATGCTCTTGATCATGAAACTGATGGCTGCCTGTCCGGCGCGCTGCCTCCGAAGATCTGCAGGGAATACAGTTTGGCGTACACGCCCCCCTTCCGTGCCAGCAATTCCTCGTGGCGGCCGGTTTCGACGACCCGGCCGCGCTCGAGCACGATGATCGAGTCGGCGCGGCGGACGGTGGAGAGGCGATGGGCGATGACGAACGACGTCCGGTTGCGCATCAGGTTCTGCAGCGCGTCCTGCACCAGCAGCTCCGACTCGGCGTCGAGCGACGAGGTGGCCTCGTCGAGAATCAGGATCGGCGAATTCTTGAGCAGCGCCCGGGCGATCGCCAGCCGCTGGCGCTGCCCGCCGGAGAGCCGCTGCCCCCGCTCGCCGATCTCCGTGTGATAGCCGTGCGGCAGCGCGGCGATGAAGTCGTGGGCGTGCGCGGCGCGGGCCGCGGCTTCAATCGCCTCGACCGAGGCGCCGGCCGAGCCGTAGGCGATGTTGCTGGCAATGCTCTCGTCGAAGAGCACCGTGTCCTGGGTGACGATGCCGACCTGGGCGCGCAGCGAGGCGATGGTCACGTCGCGCAGGTCGGTGCCGTCCACCAGGATTCCGCCGCCGGTCACATCGTAGAACCGCGGCACCAGGTTCACCAGCGTGGTCTTGCCGGCGCCGCTCAGGCCGACGATCGCCGCCACCTGTCCGACGCGCACTTCGAAGGAGACGTCGCGGAGGATGTTCTTGCCCGGGCGATCGTCGTAGCAGAAGGTCACGTTCCTGAACTCGATGCCGCGCTCCAGCGGCGGCAGCGGACGGGCCTCGGGGCGTTCGATCACCTCCGAGTGGGTGTCGAGGATCTCGAAGATGCGCTCCGACGCCGCCATCGCCTGCTGGATGGTGGCGTTGACGCGGCTGAGCTTCTTGATCGGGCCGTACATCATGAAGGCGGCCGCCACGAACGACGCGAACTCCCCCTGCGTCAGCGAGCCCTGCTGGATCTGCGTGCTCCCGTACCAGATCAGCGCAACGACCGCGACGCCGCCGAGCAGCTCCATCAGCGGCGGCAGGATCGCCAGCGCCCGGGTGACCCTCAGGTTGGTGCGGTACAACCGCTGCGAGGCGCGGTTGAACCGCTCCGACTCGTGGCCTTCGGCGCCGAAGGCCTTGACGATGCGGTGGCCGGTGAAGGCTTCGGCGGTAACGTGCGACAGATGCTCGAGCTCTTCCTGGCTCTTCCGGGTGGAGCTGCGGATGCGCTTGCCGAACCGCACCAGCGGGTAGACCACCAGCGGCGCTCCGGTCACGGCGACAAGCGCCAGCCGCGCATCCACGTAGAAGAGATAGGCGGCAAAGCCAATCACCGAGAGTCCTTCGCGGAGCAGATCGCCGATCGTCTCGGAGACCGCCTGCTGGACCTGGTTGACGTCGTTGGTGATCCGCGACATCAGCTGGCCGGTGGTGCGGCGGCTGAAGAACGACGCCGACTGGTCGAGAATGTGACGGAACAGCCGGTCGCGCAGGTCGCGGACGACGCGCTGCCCGACGTCGGTCATCAGGTAGGTGGAGGCGTAGGCGCTGGCGCCCTTGACGACGTAGACGACCAGCAGGCGGATGCACCAGGGGAGGAGGCCCGTGCCCGAAGGCAGGACCTTGTCGATGACCGGCCTGATCAGCGCGGCGACGGCGGCGGTCGAGGCAGCGTAGAGCACCATCGCCGCTCCCGCAGCGACGAAGCGCCCGCGATACGGACGGGCGTACCCCAGGAGACGATGGAGGGGGTTCACTCGGTAAACCGGTACTTGAACAGCACCCACAGGGCGACGAAGCCGTCGCGCCAGGTGATCTTCTTGCCCTCGTCGTAGTTGCGCCCGTCGTAGGTGATCGGCACCTCGTAGACCCGGTAGCGGCGCTTGAAGATCTTCGCGGTCAGCTCCGGCTCGATGCCGAAGCCGTCGGCCTCCAGCGTCATCGACCGGAGCACCTCGGTGCGCATCACCTTGTAGCAGGTTTCCATGTCCGAGAGCATGGTGTTGTAGAGGATATTGGTCACCAGCGTCAGGAAGCGGTTGCCGGCGTAGTGGGTGAACAGGAACACCCGGTGGCGGCCGAGGAAGCGCGAGCCGTAGACGACGTCGGCGCGCCCTTCGCAGATGAGCGAGATCAGCGACGGGAACTCCTCCGGGGAGTACTCGAGGTCGGCGTCCTGGATGACGACGATGTCGCCGGTGACCTCCTGGAAGCCGCGCCGCAGCGCCGCCCCCTTGCCGCCGTTGGCCTGCTGCAGCACCAGCTTGAACGACAGCTCTCCGGCCAGTGTCGCCAGCAGATCCGGCGTGCCGTCGCGCGAGCCATCGTCGACGACAATCAGCTCGATGCGGATCGGCACCGCCAGGACCCGCCGGATGATCTCTTCGATCGTGTCGCGCTCGTTGAACGCCGGCATCACGACCGAGAGCAGCGGGTCGGCCAGCTGCCCCTT
>JBDTOB010000396.1:0-3513 GCA_039933435.1 Acidobacteriota bacterium
TCCCGGACGCGCCGCCGCCAGGCCATCATCCGGACAGCCGCGGTAATCCCCTGCCGGGATTCGTCGCCGGGTCCGCCTCGTCGTGACCATCCGCACGCGCCTTGCGCGCGGCGCCGCGCTGTCCCTGCTGTATGCCTTTGCGGCCGGCGTCGCCTCCGCCCAGGAAGCCCCGCAGCTGGTGCCGACGCTGCATCCGGCGCTGCCGTCCAACCCGAGCGATCTCTGGCTGGTGCCGTCCGATCAGGACCGCGCCGCGCGCACGCTGGCGCTCTACGAGCCGCTGGTCCTCGGCGTCGCGCGTTTCCAGGCGGGCGACTACGCCGCCGCGATTCCGCTGCTCAGCCGACCCGGTCTCGCGGCCTCGGCCCTGGGGGACTACGCGGCGTATTACATCGCGCTCTCGCAGCTCCGCCAGGGCCGCGCCGCGGACGCGCGCCGGTCGTTCGAGGCGCTCCTCGATCGCAAGCCAAGCGGCTACGTCGCCATCGCGGCGGCGATGGGGGCCGGCGAGGCGGCCGAGACCGCCGGCGACCCGTCGGCGGCGGTGAAGTTCTACGAGCGGGCCGCCGATCAGAAAGGGGCGATCACCGAGGACGTGCTCTACCGGATCGGCAGGGCGGCGCTCGCCGCCGGCGACCGCCGCAAGGCCGCCGATGCTCTCGTCCGGGTCTACTACGAGTTCCCGCTCACCGAGGCCGCGACGCTGGCCGCGGCCCAGCTCCCGGCGCTGGAAGATCAGCGGCCGCGCAAGAACCCCAAGCTCGACATCGCCCGTGCCCAGCTGCTGTTCGGGGCGCGGCGGTATACCGAGGCCCGCGCCGCGTTCCAGGGGCTGCAAGCGGTGGCCGACGGGGACGATCGTGAAGTCGCCGACCTGCGCGTCGCCGAGTGCGACTTCTACCTGAAGCGCTACGCCGCGGCCCGCGATACGCTTCGGCCATATCTCGACCGCGCCTCGCGCAAGGCCGAAGCGCGGTTCTTCTATCTGAGCAGTCTGCGCGAGCTCGGGCAGCACGCCGACTCCATCGCGCTCACCACCGCGCTGGTCGCCGACTTCCCCGACAGTTCGTGGTCCGAGGAAGCCCTCAACAACCTCGGCACCCTCTACATCGTCACCAACGAAGACGCGCTGGCGACGAAGACGTTCAAGCAGCTCTACGAACAGTTCCCGACCGGCCTGCGCGCCGAGCGCGCCGCCTGGAAATACGGGTGGGCGAGCTACCGGAATGGCGACTATGCCGAGACGGTGCGCGTCTTCGAGTCCGCGGCGCTGGCGTTCCCGCGCTCTGATTACCGCCCGCCCTTCCTCTACTGGTCGGCCAGGGCGCACGCCAGGCTCGACGCGATGGGGCAGGCCGAAGTGCGGCTGCGGCTGGTCTACACCGATTACGCCAACTCCTACTACGGGCGGCTCGCCGACCAGCGGCTCTCGTCGCTGGGGAAGCCCGCGGACGGCGGGGCGGTGCGGCTCGCGTCGCGCGACGCGAGCCCGGCCTCGGCCCCGGCGCCGGCCGCGGTGCAGGCGCTGCCCACCGACGCGGTGATCCGGCTGCTGCTGGCCAACGGCCTCTACGAGGATGCGCTCGGCGAGCTGCGCTTCGCGCAGCGCGCCTGGGGCAACGCCCCGCGGCTGGACGCGACGATTGCGTGGATCTATCACGAGAAAGGAGAGCTGCGGCGCGCCATCTCGCTGATGCGCCGCGCCTACCCGCAACACCTGACCGCCGGCGGCGAGGAGTTGCCGACCGAGATCCTCCAGGTGATCTACCCGATGGCCTACTGGGACGCCATCCGGCGCAACGCCGCGGCGCAGGATCTCGATCCCTACGTGGTGGCGGCGCTCATCGCCCAGGAGTCGACCTTCGAGCCCGGGGTCAAGTCGGTCGCCAACGCCTGGGGGCTGATGCAGATCGTGCCGGCGACCGGACGGCGGCTGGCGCAGTCGATCGGGATCCGGAAGTTCACGACCGACTCGCTCACCAACCCCGACCTCAACATCCGCCTCGGCACGCTCTACTTCTCGCGGCTGGTGCAGCAGTTCGGCGGCACCTACTACGCGCTGGCCAGCTACAACGCCGGCGAGAGCCGCATCGTCCGCTGGAAGGCGGAGCGGCCGGGGCTGGACGAAGACGAGTTCATCGACGACATCCCGTTCCCGGAGACGCAGAATTACGTCAAGCGGATTCTCGGCACGGCGGCAGACTACCGGATGCTGTATGGCCCGGGAGGCGCCGCGGCGGTCGGCAGGCCGCCGGCCGGGAAGCCCCCGATCGCGAAGCCGGCCGTGAAAAAACCGGCGGTAAAAAAACCGGCGGTAAAAAAACCGGCAGCGAAGAAGCCGGCAGTCAAGAAGCCGGCGCCGAAGAAGAAGACCCCCGCGCGCCGCACCCCCCGCGGTTAGCAGGCCCCGGCTTTCAGGGAAAGCTGAGCACTTCGTAGAGCGTCATGTCGGCATCGGCGGCCAGCGGCCTGAGGTGGCGGCTGAACGGTTCCAGCCGCCGCCGGATCTCCCCGGCCCTCGCCCCGAACATGTTCCAGTGGATGCCGATGTAGCGCACCCGCCGCTGCCGCAGGACGTTGAAGGCGTCGGTGGACGGGAACGAGTCGAGCACGGCCGCCGCGTCGCGGAAATCCTGCGGGATGTGATCGCTGTAGCCGTTGACGAGCGGCTGCCAGTGTGCCGCCGACAGCACCATGTACTGCGCGTGCAGCGGGAAGGCGGTCCGCTCGCCGTAGAACGGGAATTCGGCCATCGGTGCCTTCGGCATCTTCGCGAGCATCGCGTAGCCGGCCGGCACCGGCAGCGCCCGCTCCCACGGGAACGGCAGCACGTTCAGCTCCGCGAGACCGGCCGCTGCCAGCACCGCGGCGATCAGGCCGGCCTGTTTCCGTCCGGATGTCAGCCGCGCAATCGCCAGCGCCGACAGGATGGCCAGCGCGAATGCGGTCACGAGGCCGAAGCGCGACGGCGCGCGGAGGAAGGTGAACAGCGGAATCGCGCGGAACATCAGCGTGTAGAGCCCCGCCGCCGGACCGAATGAGGCCCAGAAGGCGAGCAGCCCCAGCGAGCCATAGAGCAGCGCCGTCTCGCGATCGTCTCCGTGTGCTGCCGGCGCCGCGCTCGGCCGCCACAGCACGAGCCCGATCCCGATCACCCCCAGCGTGACCAGCAGCATCCCCGGGAACAGCACTTCGCCGCTGCGCCATCCGAGACCGCGCGCCATCCGGAACAGCCACTGATGCGCATGCGCCGGCGACGCCAGATAGCTCGCCGCCGTCGCCGAATAACGCACCGCATCGTCTATCGTCCGCCGGAAGCCCTCGTCGCGCTGCATCGAGAGATAGGGGAGGAAGAAGGGGGCCACCAGCAGCACCGAGGTCGCCGCGGCGATGGCGATGGCGGTCCAATAGGCCCGGACGCGCCACAGCTTTCTCGTGACGGCGAGGAAGATGACGCCGTAGCCGACCATCAGCCCGGCAAAGATGCCGTAGTAGGCGCAGGCCAGCGCCTGC
>JBDTOB010000397.1:0-3511 GCA_039933435.1 Acidobacteriota bacterium
CCGGTGATGATGCCGACGATCATCGTGAAGGCGAAGCCGTGGAGCACCTCGCCGCCGAAGAAGAACAGCGCCAGCGCGCTCAAGAGCGCCGTGCCGGCGGTGATCACCGTCCGGCTCATGGTCTGGTTCACCGACAGCGTCACCACGTTGTAGAGGCTGTCGCGCCGCATGCTGCGGAGATTCTCGCGGACCCGGTCGAAGATGACGATGGTGTCGTTGGTCGAGTAGCCGGTGACGGTGAGAATCGCGGCGATGACGTTCAGCGACAGGTCGTAGCGGAAGAACGCCAGGAAAGCGAGCGTCACCAGCAGGTCGTGGATGGTCGCCACCACCGTGCCGACCGCGAAGCTGAACTGGAAGCGGAAGGCGATGTAGAGCAGGATGCCGCCGAGCGACAGCACCGTCGCCAGGATGCCCTTCTGTTTGAGGTCGGCGCCGACCGCGGGGCCGACGATCTCGGTGCCGTTGACCCGGAAGTTGCCGACGCCGGCGCTTTGCAACGCCGCCACCACCCGGTCGGCGGTCTGGCTGAGCCCGGCGCCCGCCTCCTGCCCGACGCTCGGCACCCGGACCATCAGCTGGCGCTGCGACTCGACGCCGTAGCGCTGGATCACCGCGTTCTGCCCCTCGCCCGGCAGCGCCCGCTCGAGCGCGCTGCGCACCGTCGCCGAGTCGGGCGGCGGCTGGTCGAACTGCAGGATGACGATGGTGCCGCCGGAGAACTCGACGCCGAGCGGCAGCCCCTTGGTCATGATCACCCCGAGGCCGGCGAGGATGACGATCCACGAGAGCGCGATGGCGTGCCAGCGCCAGCGCAGGAAGTCGATTTTGGGCGTCTTGAAGATCTGCATGATCGGCTCTTAAATGCTGATCGAAGGCGTCTGTTTCTGCGCCAGCTCGGCTTCGAACAGCGTCTTCGACACGAACGTCGAGGTGAACAGGTTCGACAGCAGGCCGATCGTCAGCGTCATCGCGAAGCCGCGGATCGGGCCGGTGCCGAACTGGAAGAGGAACCCCGCCGCAATCAGCGACGCGATGTGGGTGTCGAGCAGGGTCAGGAACACCCGCCCGAAGCCGAAGTTGATGGCCGCGCGCACCCCGCGCTGCGCCGCCAGCTCCTCCTTGATGCGCTCGAAGATGAGCACGTTCGAGTCAACCCCGATCCCCATCGTCAGGACGAAGCCGGCGATGCCCGGCAGGGTCATGGTCGCGCCGATGTAGGCCATCAGGCCGAGCAGGATGACCAGGTTGAAGAGCAGCGCGATGACGGCGTTGACCCCGGCGGCCTTGTAGTAGACGACCATGAAGATCACCACCAGCACCAGGCCGATGACCGAGGCGAGCACGCCGGAGCGGATCGAGTCGGCGCCGAGCGAGGGCCCGATGACGCGCTCTTCGAGGTAGGTGAGGTTGGCCGGCAGCGCCCCGGAACGGAGCGTCAGCGACAGGTCGGCGACCTCCTGCGAAGTGAAGCTGCCGCTGATCCGGCCCTCGTCGCTGATCCGGCCGTCGATGCGCGGCGCCGACATCACCCGGTTGTCGAGCACGATCGCCAGCGCGCGGCCGATGTTGTCGCCGGTGATCTTGGCGAACTTGCGCGCCCCCTCGTTCTTCAGCGAGAAGCTGACCGCGGGGCGGTTGTTCTCGTCGATGGTCGGCTTGGCGCCGCGCAGATCCTGCCCGGAGACCGCCGCGACCTTGCGCACCAGGTAGAACATGGTGCCGGACTCGCCGCCGCCCGACCCGGAGACGACGTCCATGTCCTGCGGCACCTGGCCGTTGTAGGACTGCAGCAGCGCTTCCTTGCTCGACGCCGGCCCGGCCTCGACCAGCTTGAGCTCGAGCAGCGCCGTGTTCCGGATGATCTCCTTGGCGCGGCCGACGTCGGTCAGCCCGGGCATCTGCACCAGGATCTGGTCCTGCGAGCTGCCGTAGCGGGAGATATTCGGCTCGGCCACCCCCAGCTCGTTGACGCGGCGGTCGATGGTCTGCAGCGCCTGCACCACCGTCTGCTCGCGCATGTCCTTCTCGATGTTCGGCTTCATCCGGAAGTCGTAGGCGCCGTTGACCCCCGAACTGCGATCGTAATTGGTGGCGGCCTGCTCGTCGGCGATGCGGCGGAACTCGGCGTCGCGATCGCCGGGCACCCCCTCGACGTGAAAGCTGGTCGGCGAGGTCACGCCGAGCGTGCCGGGCGTCACCCCCGCGGTCCGCAGCGCCTCGCGCAGCTGCTCGCTGGTGGTGGTCGTATGAATCTTGAGCGCGTCGTCGGTCTGGACCCGGAGCACGAGGTGCACCCCGCCCTTGAGGTCGAGCCCGAGCCGCAGCTGGTGCGCCATCAGCCAGGACGGCGCCGGCAGCTTCGGATAGCGCTGCGCGAGAATGGGGTAGACCCCGACGGCAAAAAACAGGACGAACACCGTCAGGCTGGTGAGGATTTTCCAGCGAAGATTCTTGTTCATGATTTACGCGTTGCCCGATTCCTGGACCACCGGATCCTGCCCCTGGTAGCCGCCGACGGAGGCGCGGGCGACTTCGATCCGGACCTTGTCGGCGATCTGCAGCTGCACCGACTTGTCGTTGACCTTGGTGATCTGCCCGTAGATGCCGCTCGTGGTCACCACCCGGTCGCCGGCCTTGAGCGCCTCCTGGAACTCCTGGACCTTCTTCTGCCGCCGCTGCATCGGCATCAGGATCAGGAAATAGAAGATCGCCAGGATCAGCGCGAACGGGAGAAACGCCCCGATCTGGCTCGAGTCGCCGAAATTCGACATCGCTATCAATAGAGGTTCCACTGCGCAGCCTTCAGTTTTGCGATCGGCGGGAGAAAGTCTGATGAAACTCCTGGCGGAGCCGTTCAAACGAGCCGAACACTATAGCCTCCCTAATCCGCCGCATCGTGTCAAGGTAAAAGTGGAGGTTATGCAACGAGTTGAGGGTCGCTGAGGTCATCTCGCCGGCGACGAAAAGATGGCGCAGGTAGGCCCGGCTGAAGTGCCGGCAGGTGTAGCAGCCGCAGCCCGGCTCCGGCGGCGACTGGTCCTCGGCATAGCGGGCGTTCTTGATCGAAATCGGGCCGGCGGCGGTCATCAGCTGGCCGTTGCGCGCGTTCCGGGTCGGCAGCACGCAGTCGAACAGGTCGATGCCGCGGGCGACGCACTCGATGAGGTCGTCCGGCATGCCGGTCCCCATCAGGTAGCGCGGTCGATCGTCGGGTAGCTGCGGCGCGGTGTGACCGACGGTGTCGTACATGACGTCGACCGGCTCGCCGACGCTGAGGCCGCCGATGGCGTAGGCCTCGAAGCCGATCTCGACGGTGCGCTCGACGCTCTCGGTCCGGAGCGCCGGAGAGCTGCCCCCCTGGACGATGCCGAACTGGGCCTGGCCGGGATTGGTCACCAGCACCTCGGGCACCGAGCCCGGATCGTGCCGCAGGCGCAGCTGCCGCTGGCGTGCCCGCCGCGCCCAGCGGACCGACCGCTCCATCGCCTCGCGCACCGGGTCGCCGGCC
>JBDTOB010000398.1:0-3506 GCA_039933435.1 Acidobacteriota bacterium
CCCGCACACCAGCAGCGCCCACCCGAAATACAGCGGATGCCGCACGATCGCGAACGCCCCGGTGGTGACGAGCGGGACGTGGACCGTCCGGCCGCCGTCGCGGGCGCGAAGCACCGGCCGCACCCCTGCGAGGTCGAGGACGTCGAGGGGCCGCGCCCCGAGCATGGTCAGGATCAGCCCCGCCGCCTGGACGCCGTAGGCGGCGAGGCGGCCCATCCCGTCGAGCCGGTAGAGCGTTCCCGGCACCAGCTGCCAGAACCAGCACACCGCGAAGAACAGCAGGCTCGCAACCCAGGTGTAGACCGAGCGTTCCAGCGCCGCGGGGACGACGCGCTCGACGCCGCGCTTGATCGGGGTGCGCGCGAACAGGCTGTGGTGGAAGGCGAAGAGAGAGAAGAGCAGCAGGTCGGTCAGCGCCGGCCCCACCGCCGCGCCGTCGGCCGTCCGGCCGAAACGGACGAGGAACGACCAGGCGGCGAAGCCCAGCGAGGCGGCGAACGCCGCCGCGCCGCCCCAGGCCACCGCGCCCATGAGCGCCCACCGCCGCCGCGGGCGAGTGACAGCCGGCATTACCGCCTTGATACGGATGGGTCGCGGCGCCGCGCTGGGAGAATGCAGGACAATCGATCGCTATTATAGAGGGGTGTCTGCCCACCTTCCTCGTGTTGCCATCACCGGTATCGGCGTCGTCTCGCCCTATGGCGTCGGACGCGAGCGCTTCTGGCAGCACGTGCGGCGCGGCTGCAGCGCGACACGGGCGATTGCGGACTTCGATGCCGCGCCGTATGGTTGCATGGTGGCGGCGCCGGTGCCGGCGGTGTCGATCGACGACATGTCGCCGGTCGAGGCCCGGTCCGACGGGGCGGCGCGGAGCGGACGCCCGGATCCGCGGCGCTACTCACGCGCCTCGATGATCGCGGTGGTGGCGGCCAGCGAGGCCTGGCACGACGCCGGGCTGCGCGCCAACGAGCCGGGCGCGGGGGTGCTCGTCGGCAGCGGCGCCGGCGGCATCGACGTGGCCGAGAAACAGTACTTCGAGTTCTTCAACGATGGCTGGAAGCGCGTCACCCCCTACGCCATCCCGATCGCCATCGTCGGCATGATCTCGAGCGAGATCTCGATCGCGCTCGAGCTGCACGGCATCAGCCACGTGGTCTCGACCGGCTGCACCAGCTCCACCGACGCGATCTCTTACGCCGCGGCGCTGATACGGGCCGGCGATGCGGAGGTGATTCTCTCGGGCGGCGCCGACGCCTGCGTGACGCCGGGGATGATCTTCGGGTTCTCGAAGATGCGCGCGGTCTCGATCGCGCACAACGGGGTCCCGGCGGCGGCGTCGCGGCCGTTCGACGCCGGCCGCGATGGCTTCGTGCTCGGCGAAGGCGCGTGGATGGTGGTGCTGGAGCGCGAGGACCGCGCCCGGGCGCGCGGCGCCCGCGTCTACGCCACCATCGACGGCTATGGATCGACCTGCGACGCCTACCACCGCGTGCAGATGGACCCCGACGGCGAACAGATCGTGCGCGCGATGCAGCTGGCGATCGAACGGTCGGGCCGTCCGATGGAGGAGATCGGCTACATCAACTATCACGGCACCTCGACGGTGCTCAACGACGCGGTCGAGTCGCGATGCGTGCGCCGGGTGTTCGGTGCGCTCGCCGACGGGGTGCCGGGCTCGTCAACCAAGTCGATGATTGGCCATCCGCAGGGTGCCAGCGGCGCCGCCGGCATCGTCACCGCGGCACTCGCGCTGCGCGACGGCTTTCTGCCGCCGACCATCAATCTCACCGATCCCGACCCCGCCTGCGACATGGACTTCATTCCCAACCACGGCCGCGCCGCGGCGCCGGTCGCCGCGCTCTGCAACTGTCTCGGCTTCGGCTCGAAGAACAGCGCCGTCGTGCTCGGCCGCGGCTGACCGATGCTGGCGGGTGTCCTGCTCGCGGTCGCGCTGGCGCCGATGGCGCTCGAGTCGTGGCTGTCGAACCGCCACGAGCGGCGGCTGCGCGCCGCCGGCGCGGTCGAGCCGGCGGGAGACGTCTACCGGATGATGCAGGTGGCGTATCCGGCCTGTTTCGTGGCGATGGCGGCGGAGGGGTGGCTGCGGGGCAGCGACGCCGGCGGACTGGCGGGCGCCGGCGCGGTGGTGTTCGTCGTGGCCAAGGCCCTCAAGTACTGGGCGATGTGGACGCTCGGCAGCCGGTGGAGCTTCCGGGTGCTGGTGCCGCCGCGGTCGGGGCGCGTGGTCTCGGGACCGTACGCCGCGATCGCGCATCCGAATTACGTCGCGGTGGTCCTGGAGCTGGCCGGGATGGGGCTGATGGCCGGCGCCCCGGTCGCCATGACGGCGTCGCTGGCGGGCTTCGGCCTGCTGCTGCGGCGGCGGATCGCCGTCGAAGAGCGGGCGCTCGGAATACGCCGGGGGCTTTGAACCATAATCGGTGATCACATGTCCGCCGCACGCGTCCGCCGTGACCATCCCAGACTGCCGGCCAGCGCCCGCGTTGCCGACGCCGCCGCGATGGCGCTCGGACTCCTGGCGATCTGGATAATCGCCACCGGCGGCGGCCGGTATCTGGTTGGTGACACCATCATCTCGCTGCGGTCGCCGATGCTGGCGCTGTATGCGGTCGCGTCCATCGTGATCGTGCGCCATCTGCGATGGCCGCGGCCGACCCTGCTCGATCGGCTGCGGGGCCTGCGCGCCGCCGTGCGCGCCCGCCCTGATGTCGATACCGCGCTCAGGGCCTTTGTGGTGACGCGGCCGGCGGTACTGGTGATTGGCTTCCTGGCCGTCGTCACCTTTGGCGTGACCGCCTCCGGTTTTGTGCTCTCCAGGGACCCGCTCGTCAATCTGCCGGCGCGGTTCGATGCCGGCTGGTACGGCGGGATCGCGATCGACGGCTACGAGTGGGATCGCACCTTCCAGCGCCAGCAGAACATCGCCTTCTTTCCGGCGCTGCCGATCCTGATGCGGGTGGTCGGCACGCCGGCGGGGGTGGGCTCGCGGACGCTGCCGGACGAGCGCCGCATGGTGCGCGCGCTCTGGTCTGGGGTGATCGTGTCGCTGGCGGCGTTCTTCTGGGCGCTGCTCTACATGAGCCGTCTGGGCCGGGAGCTCGTCGGCGACGAAGCCGCGGCGGCCGCCACGCTGCTGCTGGCCGCCTACCCGTTCGCGCTGTTCTTCAGCGCCCCGTATACCGAGTCGCTGTTCCTGCTCTCGGCGCTGGGCGCCTTCTATCACTACCGGCGGGGAGAGTGGATCGCGGCCGCGCTCTGGGGCCTGGTGCTCGGGCTCACCAGGCCGAACGGCTGCTTCGCCAGCGTCCCGCTGGCGGTCATGGGACTGGAACAGGTTCTACGGGGTTCCACGGGGTTCCGCGGGGTGCTGCAGAAGGCGGACGCCAGGGCGCTGGCGGTGCGGCTGGCGGTCGCGGCGATGCCGGGGATCGGCATGCTGCTGTTCACGCTCTACCTGCACAGCCTCACCGGCGTCTGGTTCGCCT
>JBDTOB010000399.1:0-3505 GCA_039933435.1 Acidobacteriota bacterium
ACCAGCAGCTCGAAGTCGCGGAAGGTCTGGGCGCGCACCGACGCGACGGCCGCGTCGACGAACTGCTCGACGTTGTACGCCGGCATGATGATGCTGACAACGGGCTGGCGCGGCCCGCCGTGTTGCCCGCTGGCCGCTGCCGCTGAGGTGTCCCCTGCCATGTAGCGAGAGCTGAAGCGACGTTCGTGCCAACCGCGAAGACAGATGAGGTCTGGTGCCTATTTCGCGTGCGCGGCCGTGGCGGATCCGGCCCGCGAGTCCTTCCAGCGCTGCTTGAGGATGCCGGCGAAGAACCAGAGCCACACTTCGTGATCGAAAGCCCTGACGGGATCGCGGCGAAGCGCCGACCTGACGAAGCCCAGAGCGTTCGAGCCGGCACGGCGGTAGAGGTACCGCGGCACCCCCGCGATGTGCGGCACCGTTGCGAAATCCAACGTCGTCTGTTCGGGCGCTTCCATGTCGAGCCCGGAGCGCTCGTAGAGGAGCGCGCGGCTGATTCCGCGCCAGAAGAACCATCGCCGGAAGTACCGCTTGCACAGTCGATCGGCCGGGATGATGTGCTCGAGCACCATCTCCGGAATGTAGAACCCGCGCACCCCTGCCTGGCGCGCGCGAATGCACCATTCCCGGACTTCCTGGCCGAGCAGCGTCCCCGCCCGGCGGCCGGTCTTGGGATCGAGCAGGCCGGCACGCTCGAAGGCTTCGCGACGGAAGGCCATGTTGACGCCGAGCGGGACGCGATTGCCGAACTCGACCGGCTCGGGACCGTAGTCGAGCAGTGCGATGACCGCCCATTGCTTGCCGCCGTGGTTGGGAATCCAGGCGGGCCGGGGCGCGCCCCAGATGGGCAACACCTTTCCGCCGACGTAGTCGCACCGCAGCCGGTCGAGGCCCTCGGCGGCGCGGTCGAGCCAGTCCGGCGGCACCCGCACGTCGTCGTCCGTGGTCGCGATAATCGCCCCCTGCGCCGCGCGGATGCCGGCGTTGAGGGCGGGGCTGCGGCCCTGTTCCACTTCGAAGAGATAGCGCAGCGGCACCGGGAAGCCGGGCATCGCGGCTTCGACCACCTGACGGGTGTCGTCCGGCGAGTTGTTGTCGACCACGATCACTTCCCAGGGGCCGTCCGGCTGCAGGCGGGCCAGGCTGGCGAGCGTGTCGCGCAGGTCGGCGGCCCGCTTGTAAGTCGCGATGACGATCGAATATTTGATCGCCGTCATCACGACGCAATCCGGTGGCGCGCCAGGCGGCTGAGCGCCAGCCGGACGCGTCTGACGCCATAGAGGCCGGAAAAGAAGGTCGGCGTCCAGCGGCTCATCAGACTGGCGATCCTGAGCGCGGCCCCGCCGCGTCGGCGGTGAAGCGCGGCCAGATGGTGACTGGCGGAGGCGAAGTCGCCGGTCTCGATGGCGCCGCGGGCGTCGGCAGCCACGCACTCGGTCTCGAAGCGGACAATCTGCGCGTCGACGATGGCGAGCTCGCGCGGGTGGCCGGCGAGAGCGGGACGCACCTTGCGATAGACCGCGATGATGCCCGGCAGCATCCGCAGATCGGAGGCCGAGAGGCTGTCGTCGCGGCGCCGGTAGAAGCCGAGCGGCCGGTCGTTGCGCTGAAAGGTGAAGCCGGCGCACGCGGCGCGCAGCCAGAAATCGTAGTCCTCGTTGGTTCTGAGCGCCTCGTCGAAGCCGCCGATCGCGTCGTAGACCCCCCGGCGGAAGACCGACATGATGAACACGGCGGTTTCGTCCTGGAGCAGTCCCGCCAGCGTCGGCGCGGGGCGCGGATCGGGCCAGGGTCTGGCGGGACGTCCGTCGAGGGTGCTGCCGAGAAAGCGGGCGTTGCCGGTCACGATATCGACATCTGGCCGGGCCTCGAGAATCGCCATCTGCGCCTGCAGGTAGTGCGGATCCCAGCCGTCGTCGCTGTCGAGAATCGCCAGGCAGCGGCCGCGCGACAGCCGCAGGCCGTGATTGCGGGCGGCGGAAATTCCGGCGTTGGCCTGGCGGACGACGCGAACGCGGCTGTCGCGGGCGGTCCAGGCCTCGGCAATCGCGGCGCTGCCGTCGGTGGCGCCGTCGTCCACCACCAGCAGCTCGAGATCCGCGAAGGTCTGCGCCAGCACCGACCGAATCGCCTCGCCGATGTACGGCGCGACGTTGTAGGCCGGCATGATCACGCTGACGGCTGGCATCGGGCCTCCCTTCCTGGCTGCGCGGCTGGCGCGGGCTCGAGAGCGATGGCTTCGCAGAGGGCGCTGACCGAGCGCGCGGTGGCGCCGCCCGGATCGTGGAAGAGATCGGCAGCAGTGGTGGCGCGTTCGGCACCACGCGCCGCCGGGTTGGCCAGCCCCCGCGCCACCGCCGCGACCGCCTCGTGCACCTGCTCCACCGTCTCGGAGACCGAGGCCAGCAGGGCGACGTAATCCGTGTGGATATTCGCCAGTTCGATCAACGCCGGCCGGTGAATGCGGACGATCGGCCGGTCGAGCAGCAGGTATTCGAAACCCGCCGAGCTGTGGTCGGTAATCATCAGGTCGCCAGCCACCAGATACGGGGAGATGTCGTGGCCGGGCGCGATCACCGCGCGGCCGGGCTTCATCAGCGGCGCGAGCCGTGCCACCCAGTCGACGCCGCCCGAGTAGCGCTCGCGCAGATCTCGCGAGCGATCGTGCAGCTTGACGATGACGCTCACCGGCGTGTCGAGCAGCGCGGTGACGAGTTCCACCCCCATGGCATTCAGCGACGAGGCCGGAGACCAGGTCGGCGCGTAGAGCACCGCCGGCAGCGCCGGGTCGAGCCCGAGCGAGCGCAGTACCTGATCGCGCTGGAACGTGCCGTCCACCAGGCAGTCGGTCTTGGGCAGGCCGACGAGGCGGATGGCCGGGCTGTCGGGCGCAATCGCTCCCGCGGCGATGAAGTTGCGGAGCCGGCGCCGGTTCGGAAAAAACAGACGGTCCCAGTCGCGCATCGAGGTGTCGGGCACGTCGAAGCCGTACTTGCCGCCGACCCCGTGGAAGACCTGGATCCGGCAGGTGCCTCTCGGCAGCGACGCCCACATGAAATCCGAGGCCACGTAGGCGTCGAACTTCATCAGCGCGGCGCGGCGCGGATCGATCGTCCGGGCCTCGGGGGCCTCGCGGTAGATCTCGGTCAGCCGCTCCGGCTCCTCGCTGGCGGTGAAGAAGAACTCGACCCGCGGGTCGCTGCCGAGCGCGCGGACGATCGGCGCGACCATGGTGTAGTTGACGGGCGTCCGACCGTCAACGAGGATGCGGCGCCGGCCGAAACGCCGGCTCAAGCGGGTGTCGGCATCCTGCACCCGGCTGAGGGCGGTGCTGAAGAGTCCGCTCATGCGCCGGCTTCCTGCAGGGCGGAGGCGGGGGCACGGACGGTACGGCGGGCCCGCGCCGGGGTCAGGCGATCGATCAGCATGTCGCGCGGCGCCGCGGCCAGAGCCAGCAGGTAGTAGAACGTCCAGTTGTAGGCGACCGACGCGAACAGCGCGCAGA
>JBDTOB010000400.1:0-3499 GCA_039933435.1 Acidobacteriota bacterium
GGCAGCGGCTGCGAGAAGTGCAACAACACCGGCTACAAGGGGCGCGTCGGTCTCTACGAAGTGATGGAGATCGGCGAGCAGCTGCGCGAGCTGATTCTGGTCGGCGCCTCGGGCCTCGAGCTGCGCCGCAAGGCGGTCGAGGAAGGCATGATCACGCTGCGCCGCAGCGGCCTCCACAAGGTCATGGAAGGCGTCACCACCATCGAGGAAGTGGCGCGGGAAACGGTGAAATAGCCGCCGCTCACCGAAATCCGATAACTGGAAGCTGAGAGCTGAGAGCCGAGATTCTATGTCCACACTGCCGGAACTGTTGAAAACACTCGTCGAGCAGGGAGGCTCCGACCTCCATCTGACCACCAGCACGCCGCCGCAGGTGCGGATCCACGGCAAGCTGCAGACCCTCGACCTGCCGGTGCTCGGGCCGGCCGAGACCAAGGGGCTCGCCTACAGCGTCCTCACCGACGCCCAGAAGAAGCGGTTCGAGGAGTCGCTCGAGCTCGACTTCTCGTTCGGCATCCGCGGCCTGGCGCGGTTCCGCTGCAACGTCTTCAACCAGCGCGGCGCCGTCGCCGCCGTCTACCGGGTCATCCCCGAGACCATCAAGGGCTTCGCCGAGCTCGGGCTGCCGCCGGTGCTGGCGACGCTCGCCGACCGGCCGCGCGGCCTGGTGCTGGTCACCGGGCCGACCGGCAGCGGCAAGTCCACCACCCTGGCGGCGATGATCGACAAGATCAACACCGAGCGGCGGGAGCACATCCTGACGATCGAGGATCCGATCGAGTACATCCACCAGCACAAGGGCTGCCTGGTCAACCAGCGCGAGGTCCACAGCGACACCCACGGCTTCGCCACCGCGCTGCGCGCCGCGCTCCGCGAAGACCCGGACATCGTGCTCATCGGCGAGCTGCGCGACCTCGAGACCATCGAGTCGGCGCTGCGCATCGCCGAGACCGGGCACCTGACGTTCGCGACGCTGCACACCAATTCCGCGGCGCAGACCATCAACCGCATCATCGACGTCTTCCCGGCCCACCAGCAGGGGCAGATCCGGACGCAGCTGTCGCTGGTCCTTGAAGGCGTCGTCTGTCAGGCGCTGATGCCGCGGGCCGACGGCAAGGGCCGCGTCATCTCGCTCGAAGTACTGATCCCGACGCCCGCGATCCGCAACCTGATCCGCGACGACAAGGTCCATCAGATCTATTCGACGATGCAGACCGGGCAGGAGAAGCTGGGGATGCAGACCATGAACCAGTCGCTGGCGACGCTCTACCAGAAGCGCCTCATCACCCTCGACACCGCGATGGGGGCGTCGTCGCTGCGCGACGAACTGGAGCAGATGATCAGCCGCGGCGCCGGCGTCGTCGCCGGGGCCGGCATGGCGCGGCCGGGTGCCGGCCTGCCGTCGCGTCCGCCGGTCCGTTAGACCGCTGGTAGCCGGAAGCGGGAAGCAGGAAGCTGGAAGCAGGAAGCTGATTATGCCTACATTCGCGTACTCCGGACGCACACGTGCCGGACAGACGGTTTCCGGCGAGCACACGGCAGACTCCATGGATGCCGCGGTCGCCGCGCTCCGGCGCGACCAGATCATGGTCACGCGGATCGACGCCGCCAAGGCGAAGAAGGCGGCGGCCGAGGCGGCGAAGCCGAGCGGCCCGAAGCCCGGCAAAGGGGTGCCGTCCAAGAACCTGGCCATCTTCGTGCGCCAGTTCTCGGTGATGATCGACGCCGGCCTGCCGCTGGTGCAGTGCCTCGAGATCCTCGGCAAGCAGGAGCCGCACAAGAATTTCTCCGCCGTCATCCTCAAGACCCGGGAGGACGTCGAGTCGGGCGCGTCGCTCGCCGACGCCATGAAGAAGCATCCCAAGACGTTCGATCCGCTTTTCACCAACATGATTGCCGCCGGCGAGGCCGGCGGTATCCTCGACACCATTCTCAAGCGGCTTGCCGAGTACATCGAGAAGAGCGTCAAGCTCCAGGGGGACGTCAAGTCGGCGATGATCTATCCCGTCGCCGTCATCGTCATCGCCGGCGTCGTCGTCACCGCGATTCTGTGGAAGGTCATTCCGACCTTCGCGTCGCTGTTTGCCGGCCTCGGCGCGCAGCTGCCGATGCCGACCCGGGTGGTGATCGCGCTCAGCGACTTCATCGTCGGCTGGGGCTGGCTGGTGGCGATCGCGATGGGGCTCGCCGGCTACGCGCTCAAGACCTACTACGCGACCGCCGGGGGACGCGTCGTCATCGACCGGATCCTGTTGAAGCTGCCGATTCTCGGCAACATTCTCAAGAAGGTCGCGGTGGCGCGGTTCTGCCGGACGCTGTCGACGCTGCTGGCCTCGGGCGTCCCCATCCTCGACGGCCTCGACATCACCGCCCGCACCGCCGGCAACGCCATCATCGAGGCGGCGGTGCAGACGACCCGGACCAGCATCGAGCGCGGTGAGACGATCTCGGCGCCGCTGCGCCAGACCAACGTCTTTCCGTCGATGGTGGTGCAGATGATCAACGTCGGCGAGACCACCGGCGCCCTCGATGCGATGCTGGCGAAGATCGCCGACTTCTACGAGGACGAGGTCGACACCGCGGTCGCCGGCCTGCTGACGCTGATGGAGCCGGTGATGATCGCCGTGCTCGGCGTCATCGTCGGCGGCATCGTCATCGCGATGTATCTGCCGATCTTCGATTTGATCAGCAAGCTGACGTAGCACGACAGCTTCCAGTTGCCAGCTTCCAGCTTCCAGCTTCCAGCTGCCAGCCGGAAACCGGAAGCCGGAAACCGTGAACTGGAAGCTGGTAGCTGGTAGCTGGTAGCTGGTAGCTGGTAGCTGGTAGCTGGTAGCTGGTAACTCAGAATAGATATGGTTTCTCCTCTTCGTCGCAAGCTGTTGTGGCTGATTGCCGGTCGGGCCGCGGCAGTCACGCTGCTGCTCGGCTCGGCGATCCTGATCGAGCTCAGCTCGCCCGGCGTCCTGCCGATCGATCCGTTCTTCCTGATCATCGGCGTGACCTACGCGCTGACGGTCGTCTACAGCCTGACGCTGGCCTCAGCGGAGCGCCACCGCTGGGTGATCGACCTGCAGCTCGGGCTGGATGCGGCGATCGTCTCGGCGGTCGTCTACCTGAGCGGCGGCGTCGCCAGCTACTTCACGCCGCTCTATGCGCTGCCGATCATCGCCGCGAGCACCATTCAGTCGCGCCGCGGCGGCATCATGGTCGGAGTGCTGAGCTCGATTCTCTATTCGGGGCTGGTGCTGGGGCAGTATTACGGTCCCTACCTGCCGCCCGGCGGCGCTGGCCATGTGCTGCCGCCGCTGCGCCTGGCCTGGTTCACTGTCGGCCTCAACCTGTTCGGCTTCGTCGCCGTCGCCGGGCTGAGCGGCTACCTGGCCGAAGGGCTGCGACGCGCCGACGAACGGCTGGCGGACGCGTCCAACCAGATTGCCGACTTGCAGGCCTTCAGCCAGCACGTCATCGACAGCCTGACGAGCGGTCTGGCGACCAG
>JBDTOB010000401.1:0-3494 GCA_039933435.1 Acidobacteriota bacterium
TCGCGCAGCCGCGCCAGCGCCGCCAGCCGGCCGCACATCGCCGCCGGCTGATCGGTGATGACCGTCGGCAGAAACGCCGCGACGCCGTCAGCCTCGAGGCGGCGGCAGACGTGATGGAGCGCCTCCGCCGTCAGTCCGTCGCGATTGAAGTCGATGCCGGCATATCCGTTCAACTGCAGATCGACAAAGCCTGCCGTCGGAGGCGGCATCAGGGGCGTCCACCCCGCCCGGCCGGGTCGAGCGCCTGCAGTTCCTGATTCGTCCACGGCCGCGTCCGCCCCGCCGTCGCGGTCCGCACCTGAGCCACCTGCGATGGATCCACCGCCGACGCGCCGTTGCCCCACTGCCGCCTGACGTAGGTGAGCGCGCCAGCGATCTGTTCATCGGTCAGCCCCGTGCCGAGCGGCGGCATCAGGCCGATCTCCCCTTCCTTGCCGTTGAGGAGGACGCGGATGGGCACGTCGGGCGCGGCCAGCGCCAGTGGTGATCCCACGAGGCTGGGCGCCAGCTTCTCGCGGCCGCGGCCGTCTTCCTGGTGACAGGCCGCGCACAGGCTGGTGTAGACGGCCTGGCCCGAGGCGCGCAGCGCCTCCTGCGCCGGGGTCAGCGCCACCGCGGCGGGCGCATCGCCGGCGGCCGCCGGCTTGCCGGGCCAGGTCAGGCGTCCCAGCACGACGGACACGCGCGAGGCGATCTCCCCGCCGCCGCCGGCCAGCGCCGCGAACACCTGCGGCTCGCCCGCCAGCTTCAGCGGCGCCCCACCGCGGCCGCGGCCGCCGCCGCCCGTCGTCAGCGCATCCGGAAAGGCCCTCGCGCCCCCCGGACCGCCACGCCCCCCGGGTGCCGTTGCCACGACCGGCGCCGCCGCGGGCCGTGGTGGCGCGGTGCCGGGCAGCGGCTTGCCGGTGAGCGCCGCCTCGACGCCCCCGAGCAGCGCCTGGCGCTGCCACTGCGGATGGCGTTCATCGGCGACACCGGCGAGGAGATTCTGGACCGCCTGATCCTGCGCCCCTTTGACAATCGTCGCCGCCAGCGTGGTGATCACGGCGGTGCGCTCGGGGGTCATGTCCGGCGACTGCAGCAGCCGCTGCAGCACCGCCGGCTCGGCACCGGCCAGCCCGCTCAGCACCGCATCGACCGTCAGCGGATCGGTCCCGAACCGCTCGAGCAGCGTCACCATCGTCGCCTCGCGCGCCGGCGCCGCCTGCGGCAGCGCGCCGATCGTCGCGGCGAACTGATGGCGGACGGCCCAGTCCGGATCCGTGAGCTTCTTGAGCACCGCCGCCTGCATCGGATCCCCCTGGCGTCCACGCCAGCGCTCCGACAGCTGCAGCGCCGCCACCCGGACGTCGCGCGAGCTGTCGTCGAGCGCGCGGGTCACGGTCGCGGGCTCGATGGCGTCGATGCCGTCGAGCGTCCAGAGCGCGTGCAGCCGCGTCCGCCAGTCGGGAGCCCGTTCCGCCTTCGCCTTCAGCGCCGGCGCCACCGACGTGTCGCCGCGCTCGACCAGCAGCCGCTGCGCGGTGTCCCGCCACCAGCCGTTGGGGTGGCTCAGCACCTCGACCAGCTGCGCCGGCGTCTTCCCCGACAGGGCCGGCGGGCCGTCGCGCTTCGTACCGTCGTGCACCACCCGGTAGATCCGGCCATGGCCGCTCGGCTGATCGAGCTTGCGCGACAGAATCTGATCCCGCAGGTACTCGGTGATGAACCCCTTGTGCTGGATGATCCCGTGATAGGCATCGACGATGTAGAGGGTGCCGTCGGGGGCGTTCGAGAGGTAGACGGGACGGAAGCGCTCGTCCGTTGAGGCCAGGAATTCCGCGCCCTTGTAAGCCTTCTTCGACTCCAGGGTGGTGCCGTTGTCGCTGACCACCAGGCGGCTCACCAGGTTCCCGGCCGGCTCGGCAACGAAGACGTTGCCGTAGAGCTCCTTCGGCAGCCGATCGCCCCGGTAGACCGTCGGCGAGCAGACCGAGGTGAAGCGCGCCAGCCGGCCGTCCGGCTGGAGGACGCCGTCCTGGTAGCCGCGGTTGACGCCGCGGGTCGGGCGCACCGGCCAGACCCGGTTGATCTCGGGGCTCTGGAGCGACTCGTAGCTGCCGCGGGTGCGCAGCAGGCTGGGGTTGCGCATGAAATAGCGCGCCGGCAGCAGGTCGACAAACAGCGCCTGCTCATTGGTGTTCCGGTAAATCCGTCCGGCGTCGTCCTGGCTCGCGCCCCATTGCCCGCGGGCGAGGGTTGGCCGGGAGTCGAAGCGGCCGTTCTTGAGCCGCAGGTAGCCGTCGTGCTCGGAGGTGTAGATCCAGTTGTCAAGCGCCCAGGTGAGGCTGTTGGCGTTGTGCTCGACATTGGCAAGCTCGGTGCCGTAGGTGTTGACGACCAGCTCCCTGGTGTCGGAGACGAGATCGCCGTTGGTGTCCCGCGCCAGCCAGAGATTGGGAGGCTCGGCGATGAGGACGCCGTGCTCGAGCACCTTCAGGGCGCGCGGCTGCACCAGTCCGTCCATGAAGACGGTCTTCTTGTCCATCCTGCCGTCGCCGTCGGTGTCCTCGAGGACGCTGACGCGGCCGACCGGGGCGCGCTCGCCGGTGGCCGAGAGGTCGCGCATGTAGCCGCGCGCCTCGATCACCCAGAGCCGCCCGTCCGCGTCCCAGTCGATGACGATCGGCTCCTCGATCATCGGCTCGCTGGCGACCAGCTCGAGATGGTAGCCGGGGGGCATGAAGAACGTCTTCATCTCCTGCGCGGGGGTGAGCACCGGCGAGTCGTCCGACACCGGCTGCAGGCCGGGAGGCCATGGGTGTGCCTGGAAGCCGTACCCGGTCGCGACCGCGATGGCGATGAGCAGTGCCGCAAGCGACGTTCGTTTGAGCATCATGTTTCCGGAGTCCTGGATTCGTGGCCCGCCGGGCCGCCGCGGCCCGGTCGCGCAGTTCCGCCGCGGAATCTGCCCGCCGACGCTGTAGAATGACCGCCGTCGGTGCGCGTCCGGCCCGGGACGATGAAACTGCGCAGGTCCTCGATGAATTATCGCCTGAAACGACTGAAACACGTGAAGCTGTGGATTGGCGCGATCGCCGCCGGCGCGCTGTGGACGCTGCCGGCCGGCGCGCAGGCGCCGCGGCCCAATCAGCCGCGCGCCGGCGTCGGGCCGGCGGATCGGATGGTGGTCGATCCGGCGGCCGCCACCCGCGGCCGTGGGGTCTGGGCCAGTGAGTGCATCACCTGCCACGGCGCGCAGGCGCGCGGCAGCGACACCGCCCCGAGCCTGCTCCGCTCGCTGGTGGTCCTCAAGGATCGCCAGGGCAAGGAACTGGGGCCGTTCCTGAAGAAGGGACATCCGACCCAGAGCGGCACGCCGAGCGCGTCGCTGACCGACGCGCAGATCGTCGACCTGGCGCACTTCCTCCGTCAGCGCATCGAGGACACCTTCCGCGGCTCCGACGCCTTTACCGAGGGAGACATCCTGGTCGGCGACGCCGCCGCGGGAGCGG
>JBDTOB010000402.1:0-3490 GCA_039933435.1 Acidobacteriota bacterium
CACCGTCCGGCCGGGAAGGAGGTCTCGCATGTGCCGCAGGATGAACGTCTCCGACAGGCTGCCGATCGTCGGCGCGAGAATGGCGAGCTGCCCGCCGGTCATGACGCGGACCGGATGGCTGAAGACGGACGGCTGCCGCCGGCAATTAAGCCGATGAGTCTTGCCATGCCACGGCCTCTTGGTGGGTAGGGTCGCTCGCGCCGGCGCTCGAGGCGGGGGCGGTAGCGGGTAACCGCGCGGCAGGTTGAATCTGCCACTCGGGCGCCCAATACAGAGGCCCCCAGTAACGCGACCGTGGCAGGCTGTTGCCCCAGCCGAACACGTCCCGCTCGAGGACGTGCAATGCAAAGGCGTTGGTGAATCTGGCGAACCGTTTGACCGAGTTGTCGTCGTAGACGCACACCGTGACCCACACGAAATAAGCGCCCTCGTTCAGCGGCAGGCGGCCGAGATCACAGCGGACGTTCCAGTGTTTCTCCTCACCATGGAGCCAGCCTGCCCGCTGAACCACGCTGTCCATGGTCACCAGATACTCGCCTGTCGGCGTCGTCACCCGAAGACTGACACCGACCCGGGCATCACCCGGCGGTTGCTCCGCCTCGATGTCGAAATCAAAAACGATCGCCTCTCCGCAGAAAATCGTCAAATCGCTCACTGGCTCACGCGGGTGCAGCAGGAAGCCCGAGCCGACGTCCGGGTGGCGCGGTCCCACCTGTTTCGCGGCACTCTGCTGCCCCAGTTGTTCCACGTACTTCTCGATGACCGCGTCCACGGGGCCGTCCAGCACCACCCGGCCGTCTTCGAGCAGTATGCAGCGGCTGCACAGCATGCGGATGGCGCCGATGTTGTGGCTGACAAAGAGCACCGTGCGTCCGGAGCCCGCCTGCGCCTGGAGCCGCCCGAGGCATTTGCGCTGGAACGCAAAGTCGCCCACCGCCAGCGCCTCGTCGACGATCAGGATGTCGGGTTCGAGGTGCGCGGCAACAGCGAAGGCCAACCGGACGTACATGCCGCTCGAGTAGCGTTTCACCGGCGTGTCGACAAACTTGTGGATCTCGGCAAAATCGATAATCTCATCGAACTTGCGCGCCACCTCGGCGCGCGTCATTCCGAGAATTGCCCCGTTGAGGTAGACGTTCTCGCGCCCGGTGAGCTCGGGATGAAAGCCGGTGCCGACCTCCAGCAACGCTCCCAGGCGCCCGCGGATCTGTGCGTGGCCGGCGCTCGGCGTCGTCACCCTCGCAAGAATCTTCAGCAGAGTGCTCTTACCGGCGCCGTTACGTCCGATGATTCCGACCACCTCACCACGCGCGACGTCGAACGAGACGTCGCGGAGCGCCAGGTGGGTGGCGTTTTCGGAACGCCCGAGGCCGCCGCGCAAGAGCGAGCGGACGCGCGCCGTCAACTGCTCCCGGATGGTGTCCTGTCCACGCCGTCGCCCGCCAATCGAATACTGCTTGGAGACCCCGGAGACGCGGATCGCCACCTCGGGCGAAAGCGACGGAGAGGCTGGCGTCATCGGCATTGCGGTCACCACGGGTGCTCAGATCGTGTCTGCGAACGTGCGTTCCATCCGATGGAAGAAAATCGTCCCCGCCGACAGCAGGACGATCACGCCGGCGGTGCTCATGGCGAGCAGCGCCGGTGAAGGCGGGGCGGTGCCCAGCCAGGCCCAGCGGAAGCTTTCAATCACGCCCGCCATCGGATTGAGTCCGTAAAGCCAGCGCCAGCGCTCCGGAATCAACTCCACAGAGTAGGCGACCGGCGAGGCGAACATCCAGATCTGCAGCAGGAAGGGCAGCGTGTACGACACATCGCGGTAGCGAACGTTCAAGGGCGCCAGCCAGGTGACGACGGCCAGTGCCGTCGCAGTCGTCAGCAGAACGAACAACGGCGTGAGGATCACGGCGACGCTTGGCACGACGCCATACCACGCCAGCATCCCACCAAGGACCAGGAAGCCAACGCCAAAATCGACCACGCCTGCCAGCAATACGCCGAGCGGCAGCAGCAGCCTCGGGAAATAGATTTTGGAGATCAGCTGCCGTTCCTGCGTCATGCAGTTGACGCCGCGCGTAACCGACTGGGCAAAGAAATGCCAGGGAACGAGCGCGGTATAGGCAAACACTGGATATGGCAGGCCGGCGGATGGCAGTTTGGCGAGCCGCCCGAACACGACGGTGAAAATCAGGGTGGCCAGCAGCGGCTGCAGGACGAACCAGAACACCCCGACCGCCGTCTGCCGATAGCGAACCTTTATATCCCGCCACACCAGAAAGCCCAGCAGTTCACGTGATCCCCACATCCCACGCAGATCCAGATCGAGGAGCCCTCGCTGTGGATAGATGTCGATCACGTGTTGGGGGTCAGCCATAATCCGGACACCTTGCTGCAACCCACGTGCCGGCAGCCCAGCCATTATCGCCCTGGCGGCCGTACCAGCCGAAGTGTGCTGCCGATCACTTACATTTCAGTGATCACGGCGTTTCCGGACATTGGAGTCGTTGCTGGCGAAGGGTACTGAGATGCCCCGTGAAGTTGGCGCGCCCGGCAGGACTCGAACCTGCGACCCTCGGCTTAGAAGGCCGATGCTCTATCCACTGAGCTACGGGCGCACGCGGGTGAGGTGATTGTACGATACCGGCGGGACGCCGGGCGGAAGGAGGATCAGCGGACGATGGCGGTCAGCGCAGGCCGTCGTCGTTGCGGCCGATCCGGTGTTCGTTGACCCAGCCCTGGCTCACCGACCCGATATTGGCGGACTCCCCCGGGTCGCGACGGCCGGCCGCACGGCGCAGCAGCGCCACGGCCGCGATGAAGACCGCGACTCCGATCCAGATGGTGATTGTCATGGGGGGTATTCCGATACTGCCACAGGCAGGGCAAACTTGCACGAAACTTCGCGCCGCGACGCGCCAGCCGGCTCAGCCGTGGCTCTGGGCTAGGTCCGGCGCTTCAACAGCCGCAGCTCACCCGCCGCCGGCCGCAGCGGCTCGGGCTTGGCGGCCGTCCAGGCGCGATCCTGCGGCAGCACCGCCACCGACATCGCCAGGCTCGGCGACAGCAGCGCCAGCAGCCGCGCATGGTCGGCGCTGAAGGCATCCGTCCCCTGGGCATAGAGCGACACCACCCCGACGAGCGCTCCCTCGTGCAGCAGCGGTACGGTGAGCGAGGCGCGCAGCGCCGGCGCCGCGTGCGCCGCCGCCATGCCGATGTCGATGGCTGGATCCGCGTTGAGCACGAAGCGGCGGTTGGCCGCCGCCCATCCGGCAATGCCGTCGCCAAGGACCACGCGGGTGCCGTGGATCGCGGCCGCATGGGCGCCGACGGCGTACTCCGCCACCACCGCGTCCCCCGTCTCGTCGTGCGTGAACAGCGCCATTGCCGTCGCCGGCACCACCTGCCGCAGCATCATCCACGTCAGCGCGCCGACGTCGGCGAGCTCCGCCTCGCCCGACACCGCCCGCGCCAGGCTCGCGACCGCCAGCAC
>JBDTOB010000403.1:0-3488 GCA_039933435.1 Acidobacteriota bacterium
GGCGCGTCCTGCGCGGCTTCCCGGTTGCCGACACCGTCCGCTGGTTCGAGTCCCTTGGCGTGCGCCTGCACGAGGAAGCCCACGGCAAGCTCTTCCCTGACACCAACCGATCGCGCGACGTCCTGCACGCGCTGCTGCGCGAGGTCGAGGCCTCCGGCGCCGAGCTCAGGCCCGCCGCCCGGGTCAACGCCGTGACCCGCGGCAGTGCCGGCTTTCAGCTGCACACGCCTGGCGGGCCGCTCGAGGCGGCGATGGTGATCATGGCCACCGGCGGAAAGTCGCTGCCGAAAAGTGGCAGCGACGGCGCCGGCCTGGAGATGGCGCGGGCGCTCGGCCACACCGTCGTCCCGACGACGCCGGCGCTGGCGCCGCTGCTGCTGGACCCGGCCGCCGCGCCCGCGGTCCGGCTGCAGGGAGTGGCGCACGACGTCGAGCTGTCGGTCTGGACCGACGGCACACGATCGGCGCGCCTGTCGGGCGCCCTGCTCTGGACCCACTTCGGCGTGAGCGGCCCGGTGGTCCTCGACGCCTCGCGCCACTGGCTTCGCGCGCGGCTCGAGGACCGCAACGTCCGGGTGACGGCCAGCCTTCGACCCGGCGAGAGCTTCGAGGCGGTCGAGGCGAGGTGGCTCGCCGCCGCGGCGGCGCGGCCGCGGGCCTCGGTGGCGAGCGTTGTGGGTGGTCTGCTGCCCTCTTCGGTGGCCGCGTCGGCACTGGCGCACCTCCGCCTCGAGGGCAGCGTGCCGCTCGCGGCGCTGGCGCGCGCGGATCGCCGCCGGCTGGTGCAGGCGCTCGTGGAATGGCCCCTGGCAATCTCCGGCAGCCGCGGCTACGATTTCGCCGAGGCCACGGCGGGAGGGATCGGCCTCGAGGAGATCGACCCCGGCAGCATGGCGTCGCGCCGCTGCGAGGGGCTGTTCCTCATCGGCGAGATGCTGGACGTCGACGGGCGCATCGGCGGCTTCAACTTCCAGTGGGCGTGGGCGAGCGCCCGCGTCGCCGCCCGCGCGATCGCGGCCGCGCCGCGAGGGGCGTAGCCTCGGCTAGTGCCCCGCCTCCTCTTCGTCGTCACCCTCACGCTCGAGCCGCTGGTGGGCTTCGACGGCGTCCCGCCCGAGGTATTTCCCGAGCCAGATGTCCTCCACCACCGGGTACATCGCCGCGACCGGAAGCGCCAGCAGCGCGCCGATGACACCCCACAACTCCGCGCCGACGGCAAACGCCAGGAGCACGGCCAGGTTGGAGAGCCGGAGCTGGCCGCCGTAGACCATGGGGCCGATGAAATAGTTCTCGGCGAAGTGGTAGGCGAGGTAGACACCGCCGACCGCGATGGCGGTCCCCGGCGAGATCGTGAGGGCCAGCAGAATCGCCGGCACCGCCGAGATCGCGAATCCAAGGACGGGGACGAAGTCGCACACGCCCGCCAGGAGCGCGAGCAGCAGCGCCGCCGGCACGTGCAGCAGCGTGAGCGCGACGAACACCACGACGGCGGCAAACGCAGACGTGGCCGCGTTCCCCGCGACATAACTGCGCACGGCGCGGCGGGCGGCCTCCGCCGTCAACTGGGCGCGGCGGCGGTTTCGCGCCGGCACGTACGCCACCACCCACTCCCAGGTGCGCCGCCCCTCAATCAAGAGGTAGAGCGTGAGGATCGACGCAATCACCGTCAGCAGCATCGCGTTCGCGATACCGGCGCCGAGAGCGACAGCGTAGCCCGCCAGCACCGACGCGTCCGGCTCCGAGGCGCTCCCCCGGGTGACGGCGCGAGCCAGGTACGGCGGCATCCTGCCGACCAGGTCCTTCTCGATTTCGAGGAGCCGGCTGAGGACGAGCCGCCCCTGGCTTGCCAGCGACGCGCCGGAGACGGCGACAAAGGCGCCGATGACCAGCAGCACGACGAGGATGACCAGCGTCGCGGCCACCCAGCGCGGCAGACGGAGGCGCTCGAGTCCTTCGACCAGCGGCTCGAAGGCAATCGCCAGCACGACTGCGACCAGCATCAGCGTAATGACCGTCGCGAGCTTGAGGAAGGCCCAGAGCAGAAAGGCGACAAGGATGACCTTGCCGATGGTCGCGAACGGCAGCTGAACGGCCCTCGCGGGCGGATCCGGGTCCGGCGTGGATCCCGAAGCAGCGGGCGTCAGTTCTGCCATGGCTCTGCTCTGCCTGTTTGCAATCCGCACGCCGTCAGGGCGTCAGCCGTGCGTCGGTTTCCGCGTCGCGAACAGCCGCAGGTAGACCCGCAGCAGCAGTTCGGTGAACGTGTCGGCGCGGCTCTGGGGCAAATTGGTCGGCGTGATGCGCAGGCCGCTGGACGACTCGGCCCAGCTCTGGACAATCAGGTGCGGCGGCAGCAGGTCCCAGCGGCCGAACGCCGACTCCACCGCCTCTTCCAGGCGCATCGCGTCGGCGCTGAACAACGCATCGGCATTGCCGTTCTCTCCCCAGATGATGATCCCGAACGGCAGCCGCTCTTCCGCCGATAACGCCGCCAGTCGGTTCATGTCGCGGCCGAAGTCGTCGCGGCCCGGGCGCATCGCCCGCAGGTCGACGTCGGCGTGAAGGAACGCCAGCGGCCAGCCGCGCTCGCGCATGAGACGAATCATGTCGGTGAACTGGCCGGGAGAGAACGACGGGTAGGCCTCGATCAGACCGATGCGCACCCAGGGAAACACCCGCCTGACGCCCTTCATGTAGACGGCCAGGCGGTCAGCGGTCGGCGCCAGCGACGGCCCGCCGCAGCGCGGCGACATCCCGGCGAGAAACGGTTCGTCGATCGCCAGATACGAGACGATGCCGCCGGCGCGCTGGACCGCCTCCACGGAGGCCAGCGTCGCGTCGATCGCCTCCTGCATGCCGCTGTCGTCGTCGGTGCAGTAGAACTCCTTGACCGCTCCCACCTCGAGCGCGATCTTCTTCCGCCACGAGCGCGTCACGGTCCGGAAGGCCCCGGCCTGTACCAGCGCGTCGTAGGTATTGGGGCCGACGACGGGGTCGGACCGGGAGAGGGTGTGCTGCTGGTAGAACTTGAAGACGTCCACGACACGCAGCGCATCCGGCCATTCGGAAGGGTCGAGAAAGAGCCGGGTATAGTCGAGACTGCCGGGGGCGGGCGCCATCCAGAGGCGGTCGGGGTCGGCGCCGCCTCTCGCGGGCGACGCCGGCAGGGCGGTGAGCACCGCCGCCAGAGAGACCAGCACGCGCCACGCTCGCATGTCTGGCCTAGTGCACTTCCGCAGGCGCGGACGGGATCCACTCGCGGCAGCCGAGCGGGCCGCAGTCGTGCCCCTCGGCGCGCAGCCGATCGTCAGCTGCCTGCTGGGCTTCCTCTGCCGAGGCGAACATCGACAACCCCCCGGCGTCGCTCCCGGGCCCAAGATTGAAGGTGAAGGTGCCCGAGCTCGCCAGCTCGTAGACCTTGACGATCGATCCACCGTTGTGCCGCCGCTCGGCAATCGTCCGCAACTTCAGCGGCTTCATCGCGCCCC
>JBDTOB010000404.1:0-3486 GCA_039933435.1 Acidobacteriota bacterium
GCCGCCTCGCGCAGCGCCGCGGCCTTGGGAAACGTCACGATGCCGGCAAACGACAGGTGAAAGCCGAGCTCCAGCGCCCGGCGCGCCATCTCGTCGTCTCCGGTGAAGCAGTGGAGGACGCCGCCGACGCCGCGCGCCCCCGGTTCTTCGAGCAGGCGGAAGGTGTCCTCGGCCGCCTCCCGGGTGTGAATCACCAGCGGCAGCCCGAGCTCGGCGGCCAGCGCAATCTGGGCGCGAAAGACCTCCTGCTGCACGTCGCGCGGCGAGAGGTCGTAGTGATAGTCGAGCCCGATCTCGCCGATCGCGCAGGCGCCGTGGCGGCGCACGCTCTCCCGAACCGTGGCCACGGCACGCGGGATGTCGCCGGCGAAGCTGCCGGCATGGTGGGGATGGATGCCGGCGGCGAAGCGGACGCCCGGCCACGCCTGCCGCACCGCTCCGGCACGGGCGGACTCGACGGCATCACCTGCCTCGAGAATGCACAGCGCCCCGTCAATCCCGGCGGCGCGGGCGCGGGCGACCACCGCGTCGAGATCGCCGGCGAACTCCTCGCCGGCGAGATGGCAATGGGAATCAATCACCGGCGGCGTCAGCGCACCCGGGCGCCGGGCGGCACCGGCTGGTCGAAGCCGACCAGCGTCGGCGGGCCGCCGTCTGGACTGGCGGCCAGCACCATACCGTTCGATTCGATCCCCATCAGCTTGGCCGGCTTGAGGTTGAAGACGACCACGATGGTCCGGCCGACCAGCGACTCGGGCTCGTAGGCCTCGGCGATGCCGGCCACCAGGGTGCGCTGCTCCGAGCCGGCGTCGATGGTCAGCTTCACCAGTTTGCGCGAGTTCGGCACCTTCTCGGCGGTCAGCACCACGGCGGTGCGCAGATCCACCTTCATGAAGTCGTCGATGGTGATCCGCGAGGACTCGGCCGCGGGCGCCGGTGCCTGGGCGGGCGCCGCGGGAGAAGGCGGCGCGGCCGGCGCCGGCTGGCCGGCGGGCTGGGGTGTGCTGTCGTCCACGTCTGTGCTCCTGTTCGCTCCGGCTCTGGGACCGGCGGGTTTCCGCCCGGCCGCCCGGCCGGACGCGGTGGTGTCGTTGTTGCTGTTGCTGTCGGTGCGCGGCCACATCGGGTCGGCCCGCGCGATCGCGCGCTCCCCCGCCGTCCGCCACACCGCGTCGTCAATCCGGATCCGCTCGACCGGCGTGGTCTCGCCGACCCGGCGCAGGATCTCGGCGGCGGAGCGCGGCATCACCGGCAGCAGCAGGACCGCGGCGACCCGCACCGCTTCCGCGACGTCGAACAGCACCTGGCTGAGGTCGTCGGCGCGCGCCGGATCGCGGGCCAGCGCCCACGGCTCGGTGCTGGCGATGTATTCGTTGGCGGCATCGATGATCCGGAACGCCGCCGCGGCCCCGCCCTCGAGCGCGAATCCGTCCATCCGCGCGCGGTAGTCGGCCAGGCTGTCGCTGGCCATCTTCTCCAGCCGTCCCGAGGCGCCTGGCGCGCGCAGGCGTCCGCTCCGGTATTTCTCCGCCATCGCGGCGATGCGGCTCACCAGGTTGCCGAGGTTGTTGGCGAGATCGACGTTGTAGCGGTCCTCGAAGCGCTCCCAGGTGAAATCGCCGTCGCTGCCGAAGGCAATCTCCTTGACCAGGTAGAGCCGCAGCGGATCGGGGCCGAACTTCTGCGCGGCCTCCAGCGGTTCGACCGCGGTGCCGAGCGACTTGCTCATCTTCTCGCCGCGGAAATTGACCCAGCCGTGGCCGAAAATCTGCCGCGGCACCGGCAGCCCGGCGCTCATCAGCATCGCCGGCCAGATCACCGAATGGAACCGGGTGATGTCCTTGCCGATCACCTGGAGATCCGCGGGCCACCACGTCTCCATCAGCGCCGCGTCGCGGCCGAAGCCGACCGCGGAGATGTAATTGATGAGCGCATCGACCCACACGTAGATCACGCTGTTCGGGTCGTCCGGCATCGGAATGCCCCAGGCCTGCCCGGCGCGGCTCACCGAAATGTCCTCGAGCCCCCCCTCGATGAGGCGGACGATCTCGTTGCGGCGGACATCCGGAATCAGGAAGTCCGCCTGCGCGGTGAAGTGCTCCAGCAGCCGGTCGCGGTACCGGGACAGCCGGAAGAAGTAGTTCTTCTCGCGGATCCAGTCCGGCCGGGTCCGGTGAATCGGGCAGTTGCCGTCGACGAGGTCCTTCTCCTGCTTGAAGGCCTCGCAGGAGACGCAGTACCACCCCTCGTAGTGCCCCTCGAAGATGTCCCCCGCCTCGGTCATCCGCCTCACCAGCGCCTGCACCGCGATCCGGTGCCGCGGCTCGGTGGTGCGGATGAAGTCGTCGAACGAGATGTCGAGCCGCTTCCAGACGTCGAGGAACTCCCCCGCCATGCGGTCGCAGTAGGCGAGCGGCGCCTCGCCGAGCTCGCGCGCCTTGCGGAACACGTTCTGGGAGTGCTCGTCGTTGCCCATCACGAAATGGGTCTCGACGCCGCACAGCCGCTGGTAGCGGGCGATGACGTCGGCGGCGATCTTCTCGTAGGCGGTCCCCAGATGCGGCCGGCTGTTGACGTAGTCGATCGCGGTGGTGATGTAGAAGCGCTTCATCGCTCGAGCCACGCCTTCATCGCCATTGCCTGCACATCCTTGATCGGCACCTGCGCGGCCATCCCGACGCGGGCGCAATCCTCGAACTCGGGGGCGGCGTTGAGGACCCGCCCGTCCCGGCGCGCGATCTTGAAGCGGATCGGCCCCAGCGGCGTCTCGACCGAGGTGATCTCGCGGTCGAGCCGATCGCGCAGCATCTCCTGGTAGCGGACCCCGATGGTCGTCGTATGCGCGAACATCACCCCGGCGATCGCTTCGCGAGCCTCGGGGCGCGCCAGCACCGTCACCAGGGTGCCGGGACGATTCTTCTTCATCTGCACCGCGGCGTAGAACACATCGAGCGCCCCGGCCTCGGCCAGCCGGTCCATCAACGGCCCGAACAGCTGCGGGTTCATGTCGTCGATCTCGCACTCGATCGAGACGATCCGCTCGGCGCTGCCATGCCCGGCAGCGTCCCCCACCAGCAGCCGCAGCACGTTCGGATGCCCCGGAAAATCCCGCGACCCGGCGCCGTAGCCGATGGCGTCGAGGCGCATCTGCGGCAGCGGTCCGAACGCGGACGCATAGCCGGTCACGATCAGCGCGCCGGTCGGCGTCACCAGCTCGGCCTCGACCGCGCCGGCGTACACCGGCGCCCCCTTGAGCAGGCGCGCGGTCGCCGGCGCCGGCACCGGGAACGTTCCGTGCGCGCAGACCACCACGCCGCTGCCGACATTCAGCGGCGACGCCGTGACGACGTCGGCGGCCAGCCACTCCAGGCCGTAGACGGCGCCGACGATGTCGATGATCGAGTCGAGCGCCCCGACCTCGTGGAGGTGCACCTGCTCCACCGGCATCGCATGAATCGCCGCTTCCGCCTCGGCCAGCCGTTCGAA
>JBDTOB010000405.1:0-3483 GCA_039933435.1 Acidobacteriota bacterium
GCCGAGACGAAAACCCGAGCGCGGCACTGAGCGCCGGAAGCCGGGAGCCGGAAGCTGGAAGCTAGGTAAGAGCTGAGTGACTTCACTGTGCGCGTAGCCATCATCCCCGGCGACGGGATCGGAAAAGAGGTCACCGCGGAGGCCGTCAAGGTCCTGCGCGCGGTCGGGGAGAAGTTCGGCCGTGCCTTCGACCTCGAGACGCTGCCGTGGGGCGCCGATTACTTCCTCGCGTCGGGCGTGACGATGCCGGCGGGGGGCTATGAGCTGCTGCGGGAGTTCGACGCAATTTTCGTTGGCGCGCTGGGCGACCCGCGGGTGCCGGACAACCGCCATGCGCGGGACATCCTGCTGCGCACCCGCTTCGAGCTCGACCTGTTCGTCAATCATCGCCCGGTCCGGCTTCTCGACGCGCGGCTGTGCCCGCTCAAGGACCGTTCGCCGGCGGACGTGAACTTCGTCGTCTTCCGTGAAAACACCGAAGGCCTCTATGTGGGCATCGGCGGGCGGTTCAAGCCGGGCACTGAGGACGAGGTGGCGCTTCAGGAGGAAGTGAACACCTGGAAGGGCGTGTCGCGGATCGTCCGGCACGCGTTCGAGCATGCGCAGCGGAACGGGCTGACGCGGGTGTGCATGGCGGACAAGAGCAACGCCATGACCGACGGGCATGCGCTCTGGCAGCGGGTGTTCCGCGAGACCGCGGCGGCCTATCCGGCGATCACGCCGACGCATTACTACATCGACGCGCTGGCCATGCACCTGGTCCTCGACCCCGCGCAGTTCGAGGTGATCGTCACCAACAACCTGTTCGGCGACATCGTCACCGACATCGGCGCCGCGCTGCAGGGCGGCCTGGGGATGGCGGCATCGGGCAACATCCATCCCGGCCGGACGTCGATGTTCGAGCCGGTGCACGGATCCGCCCCGCCGCTGGCGGGCCGCAACGTCGCCAACCCGATCGGCGCTATTCTGTCGATGGCGCTGCTGCTCGAAACCGCCGGCCTGGCGCCGGAGTCCGCCGCCATCGAAGCCGCCGTCCTCGCCGCGGTGCGGGAGACACAAGTGACGTCCGACATCGGCGGCACCCTCGGTACGCAACACGCCGGCGACTGGATTGCGAGACGGATGCTGCGAACCCCGTAGAACCCAGAACCGAGCGGAACCCAGCAGAACCGAACCTCGTAGAACCGAACCCGGTAGAACCGAACCCGGTAGAACCCCGTAGAACCCCGCGGAACCTCGTGGAACCCTGATATGGATGTCTTCATTCTCGGCGGCGCCCGGACGCCGATGGCCGATTACACCGGCCGGCTGAAGGACCTGAGCGCGCTCGAGCTTGGCGCCATCGCGTCGCGCGCCGCGCTGGCGCGCACCGGCGTCGATCCGGCGGCCGTCGATCACGTGGTCTTCGGCAACGTCCTGCAGACCAGCGCCGACGCGGTCTATGGCGCCCGCCACATCGCCCTCAAAGCCGGCCTGCCGATCGAGGTGCCGGCGCTGACCGTCAATCGCCTGTGCGGGTCGGGTATCCAGGCGGCGATCAGCGGCGGCCAGATGATCCGCCTCGGCGAGGCGGGCATCGTGCTGACCGGCGGCACCGAGAGCATGAGCCAGGCGCCGCACGTCATTCGCGGGTTGCGCAGCGGCCTGCGGCTGGGTCAGGGAGAGCTCGAGGACACGCTCTGGTCGGCGCTCCTCGACACCCACTGCGGCTGCACCATGGCGGCCACCGCTGAAAACTGCGCCTCGACCTACGGCGTCTCGCGGGAGGAGCAGGACCGCTACGCGCTGCGCAGCCAGCAGCTCGCCGAGGCCGCCTGGAAGGCGGGCCGCTTCGACGACGAAGTCGTGCCGGTCGAGGTGCGGTCGCGCACAGGCGTGGAGACCTTCAGCCGCGACGATCACATGCGGCCCGACTCGACGCTCGAGGGGCTGGCGAAGCTGCCGCCGGCATTCGGCAAGGGGGGCTGCGTGACCGCCGGCAACGCCTCCGGCATCGTCGACGGCGCCGCGGCGCTGATCCTGGCGTCTCCGGAGGCGGTGCGCGCCCACGGGCTGACGCCGCTGGCGAAGCTGACGCACTGGGCGACCGTCGGCGTCGACCCCGCCCACATGGGGATCGGACCGGTGCCGGCGACCCGCCGGGTGCTGGAGGCGGCGGGCCTGACGCTGGCGGACATCGATCTCTTCGAAGTGAACGAAGCGTTCGCGGCGCAGTATCTGTCGGTCGAAAAGGAGCTCGGGCTCGACCGCGACCGGGTCAACGTCAACGGCGGCGCGATCGCGCTCGGACATCCGCTCGGGATGACCGGGACGCGGCTGCTGCTGACCCTGACCCTGGAGCTCCGCCGCCGCGGCCTGACCCGCGGCGTGGCGACCGCCTGCATCGGCGGCGGTCAGGGCATTGCGGCAATCATCGAGAGGGTCGGGCTGGAAAAGCAGTAGGTAGCCAGTAGCCAGTAGCCAGTGGCCAGAGGCTGGAAGCGAACTGAGAACCGGAAACCGGAAACCGGAAACCGGAAACTGGAAACTGGAAACTGGAAACTGGAAACTGGAAACTGGAAGCTCGAAGCTGGAGACTGTCATTGTCAATCAAAACCGTTGGCGTGCTCGGGTGCGGATTGATGGGGGCGGGCATCGCCCAGGTGTCGGCGGCCGCCGGCTACCGGACTCTCGTGCGTGAAGTGGAGCCGGCGCTACTCCAGCGCGGGCTCGGGCGGATCGAGAAATTCCTCGCCGGCGGCGTCGAGAAGGGCAAGGTGACGGCGGCGGACAGGGATCGCACGCTCGCCAACCTCTCCGGCACGACCGAGTTGTCCGCCCTCGGCGACTGCGATCTCGTCGTCGAGGCGATCGTCGAGAACATCGAGGAGAAGGCGGCGAGCTATGCGGTCCTCGACGGACTGCTGCCCGCGCACGCCATTCTCTGCTCGAACACCTCGTCGCTCTGCATCACCGAGCTGGCGGCGAGAACCAGGCGGCCCGACCGCTTCGCGGGGCTGCACTTCTTCAACCCGGTGCCGCTGATGAAGCTGGTCGAGGTGATTCGCGGCCTGACCACCAGCGACGAGACCTACCAGGCGGTGATGGCCTTCGCCGCGTCGCTCGGCAAGGAGCCGATCAGCGCGCCCGACAAGCCCGGCTTCATCGTCAACCGGCTGCTGGTGCCCTACCTGCTCGACGCCGTGCGCGCCTACGAGCACGGGCTGGGCACGGTCGAGGACATCGACAAGGGGATGACGCTCGGGTGCGGCTACCCGATGGGCCCGTTCACGCTGCTCGACTTCGTCGGCCTCGACACCACCTATTACATCGCCAACATCATGTTCGAGGAGTACCGCGAGCCGGCCTACGCGCCGCCGCCGCTGCTCAAGCGGATGGTGCTCGCCGGGCGGCTGGGCAAGAAGAGCGGCCAGGGGTTCTACAAGTATTAGGCTAGCGCTCAGCGTTGGTCAGCGCTGCAGCGACTCCAGCAGCCGCTCGCCC
>JBDTOB010000406.1:0-3482 GCA_039933435.1 Acidobacteriota bacterium
CGACGCTGCCGAAGCACGAGGCGATGCCGACCGGCCCGCTCTCGCCCTACGCGCTCCAGAAAGTGGTGGGGGAGCAATACCTGCAGATGTTCACCCGGCTCTACGGCCTCGAGACCGTCAGCATCCGGTATTTCAACGTCTTCGGGCCGCGCCAGGACCCGTCCTCACCGTACTCGGGTGTGATCTCGGTGTTTGCCACCGCCCTGCTCGAGAACCGTCCGCCGACCATTTACGGCGACGGCGAGCAGACGCGTGATTTCACCTACGTGGCCAACGTCGTCGATGGCGTGCTGCGGGCGTGCGAGGCGCCGACGGCCAGCGGCGAGATCATCAACGTCGCCACCGGCGGGCGGGTGTCGCTGAATACGCTGTTCCGGTCGATGCGCGACATCATTGGCGGCACGCTGGAGCCCGGCTACGCGGCCTCGCGCCAGGGCGACGTCCGCGATTCCCAGGCCGACATCACCAAGGCCCGCACCCTCCTCGGCTACGAGCCGACGGTTCCCTTCGAGCAGGGCCTGGCCAGGACGATCGAGTGGTACCGCAGCAGCCGCGCCGCCGCAACCGCCTGAGCCCTCGCCGAACCGAGCGGAAGCGTCAACCGACGGTCAGGGCTTGACGGCGGCTGCCGGCCGCCGCAATATCAGTGCGCCCCGGGGCGCGCCGCGCCGGGGACTGGTTCCATTGTCCACACCCAAGGAAGCCCCTGTGCTGCACCCACGACTGCTGACCACGTTGTCCGTCTGCCTCCTCCTCCTCTCCAGCGCCCCCGCCCGGGCGCAGTTCGACACCGCCAGCGTCGTCGGCACCGTCAAGGACAACACCGGCGCGGTCGTGCCCGGCGCCACCGTCACCCTGTCGAACCTCGAGACCGGGATCGCCGCGACCCGGGTCTCGGACGAGAACGGCACCTTCGAGTTCATGAACGTCCGGATCGGCCGCTACAAGGTCACCGCCGAGCTCCAGGGCTTCTCGGTGGCGCTGGCCGACAACATTCAGGTGGCGGTGGGCGCGCGCCAGCGCGTCGATCTGCAATTGACGGCCGGGAACATCACCGAGACGGTCGAGGTCGTCGGCGCGGCGACGCGGCTCGAGACCGACTCGAGCCAGCGCGGCCAGATCATCACCAGCGAGCAGGCGGTGCAGCTGCCGCTCAACGGCCGCGAGTACTCGTCGCTGGCGCTGCTCAGCCCCGGCGTCCGGCTGTCGTCGCTCAACACCGGGTCGTCTTCGACCGTCCGCGAGGGCTCCTTCAACATCAACGGCCTGCGCAGCACCTTCAACAACTTTCTTCTCGACGGCATCGACAACAACGCCTACGGCACCAGCAACCAGGGCTTCTCGAACCAGGTGATGCAGCCGTCGCCGGACGCGGTGGCCGAGTTCAAGGTCGTCACCAACAACATGAGCGCCGAGTACGGGCGCAGCGCCGGCGGCACCATCAACGTCGCCTACCGCAGCGGCACCAACAAGTGGAGCGGCGCGGCGTGGGAGTTCTTCCGCGACACCAAGCTCAACGCCGTCGGCTTCTTCAAGCCGGTCTCCGGCGAAAAGCCGCCGCTCAGCCGCAACCAGTTCGGCGGCACCTTCGGCGGGCCGATCATCCGCAACCGCGCCTTCTTCTTCGGCGACTACGAGGGCTTCCGCCAGACCCGCAAGGCGGTCGGGTTTGCCACCATCCCGACCGCGCTCCAGCGCCAGGGGATTCTCGGCGTCGCGGTGCGCAACCCGCTCACCGGGGAGACTTATCCCGCGGGCGCGCCGCTGCCGATGACCGCCTTCGCCCGCAAGGTGCTGAGCGCGGTGCCCGATCCGACTTTGGCCACGGCCTCGAATAACTATTCGATCCTGCAGCAGTTCACCAACGACAACAACAAGGGCAACGTCAAGGCCGACTTCCAGATCAGCCCGAAGATGACGGCGTTCAGCCGGGTCGGCTACCGCAAGGTCGACATCTTCGACCAGCCGATCACCCCGCTGCCGTCGGGGGGCGGCGGCAACTCGCAGACCTACGTGACCAACAAGCAGTTCGTCGCCGGCTTCACCTGGACGCGGTCCGCTTCGGCGCTGTTCGAGGCGCGGCTCGGCTGGTCGCGCTCTGAGGCGGGGAAAAACCCCGCGGCCCTCGGATCCGCGGGCGCGCTCGAGGCCTACGGCATCCGCGGCCTGCCGACCGACTCGCGCATCGCCGGCGGCCTGCCGACCCAGATTGTCACCGGCCTGACCGACTTCGGGCGCCAGGCGACCAATCCGCAGTGGCAGTACCCGGAGATGTGGAACCCCAAAATCAACTACACGTGGGTGACGGGCAAGCATTCGTTCAAGACCGGCTACGAGTTCCAGCACATCGCCACCCAGGTGCAGGATGTCAACCCGCTCTACGGCCGCGACACCTACACCGGCCAGTTCAGCCGCCCCGTCGGCGCCGCGGCCGGCAACGTCTACAACCTCGCGGACTTCATGTTCGGCCTCCGCAGCCAGTACGCGCTCAGCAACATCCTGATCGCCAACCTCCGGCAGGACATGCACTTCACCTATCTCCAGGACGACTTCCGGCTGAACGACCGGCTGACGCTGAATGCCGGGCTCCGCTACGAGTACGCGACGCCGAACTGGGAGAAGGACAACATCCTCTCGAACTTCGACCCGGCGACGCGCACCATGGTCGTGGCCCGCGCCGGCTCGATCGAGGATCGCTCGCTGATCAAACCCGACCGCAACAACTTCGGACCGCGGCTCGGCTTTGCCTGGTCGCTGACCCGCGCCACCGTCGTCCGCGGCGGCTACGGCGTCAGCTACATCCATTTCCACCGCGCCGGCGCCGGCAACCTGCTGCCGATCAACGGCCCGCAGGTGGTCAACGCGGTCGCCAACCAGACCAATCCGCTCGACCCGCAGTTCCGGACCACCGATCTCGGCTATCCGGACGGCTTCGCGGACCCCTCGAAGTTCAACCCGCTGGCCGCCAACATCACCTACATGCCGAAGGACTACCATTCGAGCCCCGCGCAGAGCTACTACATCTCGGTCCAGCGCGAGATCGTCCGCGACATGATTGTCGACGTCGCCTACGTCGGCAACCGCGCCGACGACCTGCTGCTGTTCGCCAACTACAACCAGGCGGCGACCAACAACGCCGCCGGCTCGCTGTCGCTGCAGGCCCGCCGGCCGATCCCGGAGTTCGCCGACATCACCTACGCCTTCAACGGCGGCAAGTCGCGCTACAACAGCCTGCAGGTGAAGTACGAGTACCGGCTGCGGCGGGGGTTGACGCTGCTCAACGCGCTGACCATTTCCAAGTCGAAGGACAACGGCTCGGGGTCGCTCGAGGGGCCGAACGGTAACTTCCCGGCGCCCCAGGATTTCCACAACCTCGCGGCTGACTTCGGGACCTCGGCCTACGACCAGCCCTACAACAACACCACCAGCGCGGTGTGGGCGCTGCCGTTCGGGCGCGGGCATCGCTGGCTCGGGACGGCCGG
>JBDTOB010000407.1:0-3479 GCA_039933435.1 Acidobacteriota bacterium
CGGGGGACGAGCTCTACTTCCAGGCGATCAGCCGCACGGGAGAGACGGTGGATGCGGGAGTGATTACGAAGGGGACGGGTCAGTGAGGTAGCGGTTCGGGGCTCGAGGTTCGCGGCTAGCCTGGGCAGGGTTGCCCGTGCTGGTCCTCGGCGATCTCGGCGGCCAGCGCCGCGGCCCAGGCCGTGGCGTCCCGGCCTTCGCCATCGGGATGATCGAACGACACAATCCGCGACGCGGTGAACAGGTCGATCATCTGGCGCTCGCTGATCTGCCCCAGCAGGCCGGCGAGCAGCTGACGCCCTTCCTCGGAAATCCGCCGATCGGGAAAGGTCGCGCCGCGGTAGGGCAGGCGGCGCATGCTCACGGTGCAGGTGCCGCGATCGGCCCAGACCGGCGTGCCGCGCCAGTTGTGGAGGTCGAGCTTGAGCGGGCCGAAGGTCGCACCGGCGTCTTGAATCATCGCCAACGGCTGGTCGCAGCCGCCGTCCGCCGCTTCATGCCCTTCGGGACAGAGCAGCCGCTGGTTGGACGCTTTGTTGTCCCAGTGCCCGAGGACGACCGCCAGCAGCCGGAAGGCATCGACCTCGGCTCGGGAGGAACCGCCCCGCGCCGGCTCGATCTGGTCCATCTCGTACCACGACCAGCCCTCCGTTCCCGCCGATTCGATGCTGCGCCCCGGCAGCGGCCGCTCGATCACCGCCGGCTCGAAGGTTCGCTCGACTCCGGCGTCCCCGCCGCCCAGGCAGGCGGTAATCAAGCCGGTCTGCGCCGTACAGCGCGCCGTCGCGAAGGGAAAGCGTGGACATCCGGCGCAGCGGATGCGCCGCACCACATACATGCGATCCGCGCCGAAGCCGAGCGCGGTCAGCAGCCGGGTCGCGGCCACTTCAGCGGCAAGCTCCGCGCTGCCGCCGTACTTCACCTTGATTTCCTGGCCGTTGGCCAGCGCGCAGCGGAACTTGGGAGTCGTACCTCTGGGCCGATGGTCGACGTACCGGCAGGCGACCTCCTCTGCCGGCTTGAACCCGTCGTCCCCACCCGCATTCCTCGCGAAGTCAACCTCGCCGATTGGCTGCGGCGGCAAGTGCCAGACCCGGGCGGCCCGCAGGGCATTGGCCCGGCGCATCGCGCCCATCGACACGGCGGCTTCTGCCGCGTCGCCGGTCGGACGGCTGCCGCCGCCGGTATCCACCCCGTCACCGACGCCGCAGCCGGACGCCGCGACCGCGAGCAGCGCCAGGAGCACCTGCCCAGCAATGGCCGTGTGGCGGCGGCCGGTGAGCGCCGCACCGCGATCGCCGCGGCGCCGCCCGGGCAGGAGGGCCAGGGCGATGAGGTACAGCATCAGGGTGAAGAACCCCGCATACCCGGTGATGGCCGCGTGAGGCTGATACTCGATCGAGCCCAGACTGACCCCCTGCAGCACCGCGGTCAGCACCTGGGTGAGCAGCCCGCCCTGCGGCGCGTAGAGGCTCTCCAGCACGGCAAAGCGGAGCAGGAACGCCGCCGCGAAGAGCACGATCAGCGACCGCAGCAGGCTGTCGCGGGTGGTGGCGCCGGCCAGCGCCGTCATGATCTGCACGAAGAAGTAGGTGCTGAAGATGACGAACAGCAGGCCCTTCTCAGGTGTCAGCAGGTTGAAGAGCTGCGCCGAGGCTGCGAACAGGGTGGCCATCACCACCGCGCCGGAGAGGTTCTCGAGCGGCGTCCTGCCGGGGTGCATCAGCCGTTCAGGCGTCAGCACTCCGCCGCGCACCAGCGTGCCGAGGAGCGCCGCCGCCAGCACCAGCGCGACGACCGTGGGCGGCACCAGCCGCACCGTCTCGGCCACGCGCAGCCCGCCAAGCAGCGTCACCGTCAACAGCAGCAGCGGCAGCACCAGTGCTTCGCGGGTAGTCGTCATTTTCGCGGCCGCAGTACCTTCAGCGGGTTGAAGTCGGACGGCGTCCGGGTTACGCCGCGTTCGAGCTCGGCCTTCAGTTCATCGGCGCTCTTCATCGCCAGCCCGGGATCGTCCTCGACAATCAGCCGATGCCCTGGGGCCACCGCGATGGCGCGATCGACCGCCTCGAGACCCTTCCGGAATAGCGCATCGTCGTTGTACACCCGGCCCCATCCCTGCCGGTAATAGCTGTAGGCGATGTAGAACTGCGCTCTGCCATCGCGCCCGGCAGGGTCGGCGCGCGCGAATGCCGCGCGCGCCTCTGGAAAAGCGTCCCTGTGGAAGAACGCGAGGCCGTCCGCCCACGCGACCGGGTCGACTTTGTACAGCCCGGCGCCGGACGCCAGACCGCCCGTAACCTGCGCCATGGTCTGCGGCTGCGAGGCGTAGAGCCACACAATCAATCCGCCGTAGGCCACGGCGGCCGCCAGACCTGCGATACGAAGTTTCACCTGCGCGTGCCTCTGCAGTATGTGTGCCGACCCGTGTGCTATCGTCACCCGGATGCGCCGGCTGGTTGTGCTGTGGCTTGGATTATTGACGATCGTCCCCTCCTTCGGATGCTCGCCGAAAAAAATGGGTGTGGGACGGATGGCCGACGCGCTGTCCTCCACCGCCACCGCCTTCGCGCGAGACGATGACCCCGAGCTCGTGCGGCTGGCAGCACCGACGACGCTGAAGATGGTGGAGATGCTGCTGGACGATGCCCCGCAGCATCCGGGGCTGCTGATGACGGCGTGCAGCGGCTTCACCCAGTACGCGTATGCCTTCCTGCAGATGGACGCCGAGATGGCGGAGCCCCCGGATAGCCCCGCCGCCGCCGCCCTCAGGCAGCGGGCGGCATCGATGTACGCCCGCGCGCGCGGCTACTGTGAGCGGGCGCTGCAGGTGCGGCATCCCGGCGTGAAGAGCCGCCTCGCAGAGGACCCGACGCCGCTGCTGGCGGCGGCGGTCCAGGCCGATGTGCCTGCCCTCTACTGGGACGCGGTGGCGTGGGGGGCTGAGCTGTCGCTCGCCGGGAATCCGCTGCTGCGCATTGCCGAACTGGCGTCGGTGCGACAGATGCTGTCGCGGGCGCAGGAACTGGACGAGGGCTGGGAGCGGGGCGCGATCCACGAAGCCTTCATTGCGCTCGACGGGCTGCCGATGCTGCTCGGGGGCAACCCTGCCCGCGCCCGCGCCCACTTCGATCGGGCGGTGGCGCTGTCGAACGGACAGTCGGCGTTTGCCTACGTCGCCGTGGCGGAGGCGGTGGCCCAGCGCGCCGGCGACCGGCGCGAGTTCGAGCGGCAGCTCCGGGCCGCGCTGGCCATCGACACCGCGCCGCCGTCGCTGCGCCTGGCGAACCTGCTGGCGCAGAAGCGCGCGAGATTCCTGCTGGCGCGGATCGACCGCCTGTTCCCGGGCGCGTGACCCCCCAGGTGCGGGAAGTATGGGGTCGGCTAGCGAACGGCCTGCACCGGCGCCATCGTCCGGCGGGCGGCGACGCTGACCGGGCGGCCGTTGATGGTCTCGTACTCGTAGTGCACTTCGAGGT
>JBDTOB010000408.1:0-3466 GCA_039933435.1 Acidobacteriota bacterium
AGCAGTACGAGGAGCCGCTGCACATCATCGAGGGGCCGCTGATGGACGGCATGAAAGTGGTCGGCGATCTGTTCGGCGCCGGCAAGATGTTCCTGCCGCAGGTGGTCAAGAGCGCGCGGGCGATGAAGCGGGCGGTCGCCTACCTGCTGCCCTACATGGAGGAGCGCAAGCGGCTGACCGGTGCGGCGTCGGCGCAGGGGCGGGTGCTGATGGCCACGGTCAAGGGGGACGTCCACGACATCGGCAAGAACATCGTCGGCGTCGTGCTCGGCTGCAACAATTATGAAGTGATCGATCTCGGGGTGATGGTGCCGGCCGCGAAGATCCTCGACGCCGCGGTCGAGCACCAGGCCGACATCATCGGCCTGAGCGGCCTGATCACGCCGTCGCTCGACGAGATGGCGTTCGTGGCGCGGGAGATGGAGCGGCGCGGCTTCACCACGCCGTTGCTGATCGGCGGCGCCACCACCAGCCGGCAGCACACCGCGGTCAAGATCGCCCACGAATACAGCGGCCCGGTGACTCACGTGCTCGATGCCTCGCGCGCCGTGGATGTGGTGTCGAGCCTGATCGGCGGCCGGCGCGAGCAGTTCGATGCCGCCAACCGCGCCGCGCAGGCGGAGATCCGCGAGAGCTATGCGACCCGGCGCCAGAAGCCGCTGCTGACCTACGCCCAGGCGCAGGCCAACCGGCTGACCACCGACTGGGACAACCACGTCATCGCCTCTCCCTGGTTCGTCGGCCGGCGCTATCTCGACGCGGTCCCCCTCGCCGACCTGGCGCGCTACATCGACTGGACGTTCTTCTTCTCGGCGTGGCAGCTGAAAGGGCGCTTCCCGGCGATCCTCGAGCATCCTCAATACGGCGCCGCGGCGCGCGAGCTCTACGAGAACGCCCAGGCACTGTTGCAGCGGATCGTCGACGGCAAGCTGCTGACCGCGAACGGAACCTACGGCTTCTGGCCCGCCAACAGCGAAGCCGACGACATCGTCGTCTATCAGGACGACGAGCGGCGGACGGAGCTGGTGCGGCTGCCGATGCTGCGGCAGCAGGAGATCATCGCCGACGGCCGGCCCAATCGTTCGCTCGCCGACTTCATCGCGCCGCGCGACAGCGGCGTGCCCGACTACATCGGGATGTTCGCGGTCACCGCCGGGCTCGGCGCCGACGATCTGGTCCAGGCCTTCGAGCGCGACCTCGACGACTACAACGCCATCATGGTGAAGGCGCTGGCCGATCGCCTGGCGGAAGCCTTCGCGGAGTATCTGCACGCCCAGGCGCGGAAGGACTGGGGCTACGGCCGGTCGGAGCAGCTGACCCCCGAGGATCTGGTCGCCGAGAAGTATCGCGGCATCCGCCCGGCCTACGGCTATCCGGCCTGTCCCGACCACACCGAGAAGGGCAAGCTGTTCGAGCTCCTCGACGCCGGACGTCAGGGCCTCGTCCTGACCGAAAGCTTCGCGATGCTGCCGGCGGCCTCGGTCAGCGGCCTCTACTTCTCCCATCCGGAAGCCAAGTACTTCAATGTCGGCCGCATCGGCCGCGATCAGCTCGAGTCCTACGCGAGCCGGAAAGGCATGTCGGTCGAGGACACCGAGCGCTGGCTGGCCCCGAACCTGGCCTACGACCCCGCCGCCGCTCCGGTCACGCCGCTATAATTCCCGCATGGGTGCTCTTGCCGTGCTGCCGCTCGTCGCGCTCCTGGCCGCGCCGCCGCCGGCGGCGCAGCGCCCCGCCAGGCGCCCGCCCGGGCCGGCTGCCGCCCCGTACACCACTCCGCTGTCTCTCGACGAGATGAACGGCAAGCAGGCGGTGGTCACGACCACCGCCGGCGTCTTCGTGATTGGGCTGCGACCCGATCTGGCGCCCAACCACGTCGGCTATTTCATCAAACTGGCGCGCGAGGGGGCCTACACCGGCACCATTTTTCACCGGGTGATCCGGCTGGCGATCATTCAGGGGGGCGATCCGCTCTCGAAGGATCCGTCGAAGGCGTCACTCTACGGCACCGGCGGGCTCGGCGTGCTCGCCGAGGAGTTCAGCGCGGAACGGGCGGTGCGCGGCGCCGTGGCGGCGGTGCTGCAGCCCAATCGCCCCGACAGCGGCGGCGCGCAATTCTTCGTCTGCGTCACCGACCAGCCGGCGCTCGACGGCAAGTACACCATCTTCGGCCAGGTGGCCTCCGGCCTGGACGTGGTCCAGAAAATCTCGGAGGCCCCGGCCTCCCCGGACGGCGTCCCGGCGGCGCGGATCGTCATCGAGTCGATCGCCATTCGCGACACGCCGCCGCCGGAGCCGGAGCCCTTCTCGACCGCCCCGGTCGAGGAACTGTCGCACTATCGCGCGGTCCTCGAGACCAGCGCCGGCGCCATCACCCTCGAGTTCCTCCCCGACCGCGCCCCCGGCCACGTCCGCAACTTCCTGCGCCTGGCACAGGCCGGCGTCTACGACGGCACCGCCTTCCACCGCGTCGTCCGCAACTTCGTCGTCCAGGGGGGCGCCCTGAACACCCGCGGCCCGCTGAGCGAGGCGCAGCAGCAATACGTGCGCACCCTGCCGCCCGAGTTCAATCCCACGAAGCACGAGAAGGGGATCGTCTCGATGGCCCGCGGCGACGACCCGGCCAGCGCCATGACGTCGTTCTTCATCGTCACCGGCACGGCCAGCTCCCTCGACGACAAGTACACGGTGTTCGCCCGGGTCGTGGACGGCCTGCCGGTCCTCGATGCGATGAACGAGGCGCCGGTGAACGGCGAAACGCCGGTCACGCGCATCGAGCTGAGAGCCATCCGGCTGCTCAAGACCCCGTAGAACCCAGAACCAGAACCTCGTAGAACCCCGTAGAACCCGGTAGAACCCCGCGGAACCCTTTTTAGGAGTCATAATAGAGAGGACGGCCGATACGGCCGGGCTGCGACGGTCGCGGCTGTAGGGAAGGGAAGACAGAACGTTTTGGCAGATACACGACTGAAGATTGCGGTATTCATCGACTTCGACAACATCGAGATTGGGGTCAAGAGCACGCTCGGCGTGCAGTTCGACATCGGGGTCGTCCTCGAGGCGCTCAAGGAGCGCGGTGATGTCGTTTCGAAGATCGCCTACGGCGACTGGACGCGCGCGGGAGACTACAGCCGGTCCCTGACGCAGCACGCGACCAAGCTGGTCCAGCGGAACCTCACTCCCGGCGGCGACAAGAACGGCGCCGACATCAACCTCGCGCTCGACGCGCTGGAGATGGCCTTCACCCACGGCCACATCAACGCCTACGTCATCGTCGGCGGCGACAGCGATTTCATCACCCTGGTCGAGAAGCTGAAGCAGTACGACAAGCAGATTTTCGTCGTCGGCGGCCGTGCCTTCACCAGCATGGTGATGCAGCGCAACTGCCACGAGTTCATCGCCTACGAGAATCTGGTCGGCTCGCGGCGGTCGTCCGCGGATCGCGGCCGCCAGAGCGGACCGGTGG
>JBDTOB010000409.1:0-3457 GCA_039933435.1 Acidobacteriota bacterium
GTCGGCGAAGCGGCCGATGTCGACGCCGGAGGTGGCGGCGAGCCGTTCGAGCCACGGGTTGAAGACCGCCGGCAGGTGGACGTCGAGGGCGCGGTCGGGCCGGAAGGTCGGATACACGCGCGTGCCGAAGTCGTCGGCGCGAATGCGGGCGTGATGGTCGAGCGGGTCGGCGGGGTCGTCCGTGGTGCAGAGGACCCGGACGTCGAACTTCCGCAGGATGCCGCGCGCCGAGAGCTCAGGGGTCTGCAGCCGTTCGTTCGCCTGGTGCCAGATGCGGTCGGCAGACGACTCGTCGAGCAGTTCCTCGATGCCGAAATAGCGGGCGAGCTCGAGGTGGGTCCAGTGATAGAGCGGGTTGCGCAGGCAGCGCGGCACCGTCGCGGCCCACGCCTTGAACTTCTCGTAGGGGTCGGCGTCGCCGGTGCAGTACATCTCCGGGATGCCGTTGGCGCGCATCGCCCGCCACTTGTAGTGATCCCCCTCGAGCCAGATCTCGAAGAGGTTCCGGAAGGTGCGATCCTCGGCGATGTCCTGCGGCGGCAGGTGGCTGTGATAATCGAAGATCGGCTGCGAGTCGGCGTGCGCGCCGTAAAGGCGGCGCGCCGGCTCGTTGTGCAGGAGAAAGTCGTCGTGAATGAATGGCATCGTGACGCGGCCTAGGGGGTGCGGGTGCCGGGCGTGAGCTTGCGGATCTTGATATTGCGGAACGAGACCTCGTCGCCGTGATCCTGGAGCAGGATGTGGCCGCTGGTGGCGTCGCCGAATCCCTTGATGTCCTTGTACTTGCTCTTCGCGATCAGGCTCTGCATCTCGGGGCTGCCGATCTCGAACTGGACGACGCGCTGGCCGTTGAGCCAGTGCTCGACGTGATGCCCGTTGACGACCAGGCGCACGTGGTTCCATTCGCCGATCGGCTTCGCGGCATGCGCGCTCGGCGCGATCAGGTCGTAGAGGGCGCCGGCGGTGCGGTTGCCGTTGACGCCCGCCTTGGCATCGGGGTGCCGCTCATCATCCAGGATCTGCATCTCGTAGCCGACGCCGGCGCGTCCCTTGCGGTCGCTCGGCTCGTTAATCAGATACTTCAGGCCGCTGTTACCGCCGGGCGAGAGCTTCCAGTCGAGCGCCAGTTCGAAATCGCCGTAGCTGTCCGCGCTGACGATGTCGCCGCCGGAGCCCGGCTTCTCCCCCTTGCCGACCTTCTTCAGGACGCCGTCTTCGACGGCCCAGCCGTTCGCCGGGAAGCTGTCGGCGTTGTAACCGCGCCAGCCGTTCGTGGTCTTGCCGTCGAAGAGCAGCGTCCATCCGGCCGCCTTTTCGGCGGCGGTCAGGGTGTTCGGCGCGGTGGCGCCGGCCGCGGCCCTGGGCGTGGCCGACTGCGCCAGCAGCACCGGCGCGGACAGCGTCATCGCCAGCAGTGCCGCGCCGCCGACGACCTGTCGGGGAGAGAAGGGTCGGACAGAGACAAGACGCATGGAATGCTCCTCGCGCGTGGGCCCGTTGAAGGGTGACGTGTTCATTATAGGCAATCCGCGCCGCGCTCAGCGCAGGGCGGACTGCAGGGCGGCGACGATCTCGGGTGCGGTGAGCGGCCGGGACTCGATCCGCGGCCCGCGGATCGCGAAGTGGTCGCCGGCGTTGTGAATCACGAGAGAGGGGCCAGCCGCCGCGACGGCCGTCTGCAGGCCGCCGGCGCGGCGCAGGCCGGGCATGTCGAGATGCGCGAGGTAATCGGCGTCGCTCGAGGCGTCGAAGCGCTGGACGTCCAGCACCGCGGCGCGCAGCGGCACGACCGCGGCGGCGAGCAGCGCCGCGAGGGCGGCGTCGCCGCTGGCGACGACCGCGGCGCCCGGGTGGGCCTCGAGCGCGGCCACGATGTCGGCGGCGCGCTGGGCGGCCGGGGTGCGGTTGTAGGTGTCGAAATGCTTGATTGTCGCGGCAGCGCCGGCGTCGGCCGTGGTGAAGGCAATCGCCTGCACGGCGAAGCCGGCCTTCCGCAGCTGCTGTTCGAGGTCCGGGTCGGGCGATCCGAGCAGGACGGTCGGGGCGGCGGCGCGTGAAGCCGTGCGCTCGGGCGCGCGGCGGTCGCCGTAGCCGAGCGCGTGACGAAGCGCCAGCGCGAGGGTCTCCGGCGGCGCCGACGTCAGCTGCCGGGTGGCCGCCTCGATCCATTGCGCCGTGACCTGGTCCGCGGTGAGCGCCCCGTCCGGCAGCGGCCGGCCGTGGAAGACCAGCAGGTCGTTGAGCGGGTCGGGGGTGAAATTACGCTCGGCGACGACCGTGTCGGCGGGGGCGTGCTGCAGCCACCGCGCCATCCAGGCATACATCGCCTCGCGCGACTCGCGGTTGTAGTTGTGCTCGGCCCGTACCCTGACGGCGTGGACCTGGTCGGCGGCCCCGAGCAGGCTGTAGATGCCGCGGACCGCCGGGTATTCCTTCTCGAGCGTGTCCGCGGTCCAGTCGCCGGTGGCCGAGACCATCAGCAGCGGCCGCGGCGCAATCGTGGCCGCGATCTCGACGTTGGTGGTGTCGAGCCGCAGGCCCGGCGGGTTCTCGCACAGGCAGCCCCCCTGCATGTGCAGCGAGATCATGTTGACCGGGGCCGCCACCGCGACGCGGTCGTCCACGGCCGCGAGCAGGAACGTCTGCGTGCCCCCGCCCGATTCACCGGTCACGCCGATCGCCTCCCGTTTCACGTAGGGGAGCGTCTCGAGGAAGTCGAGCGAGCGAATTGAATTCCAGAGCTGCAGGCCGGCGAGACTCAGCCCCCACAGCGCCTCGCGCCGCCCGCCGAAGGTATGCGGCAGCTGGCGGCTGTCGTTGTAGCCAATCATGTCGTAGGTGAAGACGACGAAGCCCTGACGCGCGAGGTTGATGGCGCGCCCGGGCGCCGAGACCAGCGCCGAGTTCTCGAGCCGTCCGTAGGCCCAGTGCCCGTGCGGCGAGAGCACGGCGGGGAAGGGGCCGCTGCCGGACGGCCGGTAGAGGTTGCCGGTGACGAAGAACCCGGGCAGGCTCTCGAAGTAGACCTTCGAGACGGTGTAGTCGCCGTGGGTCAGCTCGCCGAAAACCACCGGCCGCAGCGCCGTGCGCTCGGGCATCGGCAGCAGCCCCGCCGACGCCAGCACGTGCTCACGGAGATAGCCGGCCCGCGCCTTCCACGCCGCCGCGGAGGTGTAGGCCGGCCCCTCGTAGACCGTGTCGAGCGTTCGCAGCGGCCGCTGCTGTGCACCGGCGCTCCCGAGCCCACTGACGACCAGCACCATCCCGAGCACGCCTGACGCTAGGTGACGCATCTAATCAACTCCCGAACCCGGAACCTGAACCCGGAACCCCGAACCCCGAACCCCGAACCTCGAACCCCGAACTCCGAACCCCGAACCCGGAACCTGAACCCCGAACCCGGAACCCCGAACCCGGAACCTGAACCCCGAACCCCGAACCCGGAACCCGGAACCTC
>JBDTOB010000410.1:0-3449 GCA_039933435.1 Acidobacteriota bacterium
GTGTCGATGCGCAGGTCCTTGGCGTCGATGTGGATGTCGACTTCCTCGGCCTCCGGCAGCACCGCCACGGTCGCGGTCGAGGTGTGGATGCGCCCCTGGGCCTCGGTGGCCGGCACCCGCTGCACCCGGTGGACGCCGCTGTCGTACTTCAGCCGGCTGTAGGCGCCGCGGCCCTCGATGATCGCGGTGACTTCCTTGGTGCCGCCGGATCCATTCTCGCTGACGTTGAGGACGTCGACCTTCCAGCCCTGGCGCTCGGCGTAGCGCGTGTACATCCGGAAGAGATCGGCGGCAAAGAGCGCCGCCTCGTCGCCGCCGGCGCCGGCGCGGATTTCCAGCACCACGTTCTTGGCGTCGTTAGGGTCCTTGGGGACCAGCAGGGCGCGGATGTCTCCGAGCAGTGCGTCGCGCCGGGTCTCGAGCGACTGCAGCTCCTCCTGCGCGAGGTCGCGCATGTCGGGGTCCTTGATCAGCTCCTCGGTGGCGGTGAGCTGCTCGATGACGGCGCGGTACTCGCGGAAGCGCTCCACCAGCGGCTGCATCTCGGAGAGCGCCTTGGAATGCGTCCGGAACCGGGTCGTATCCGCCTGCACGGCGGGGTCCGACATCTCGGCCATCAGCCGTTCGTATTGCGCCTCGACGGCGTTGAGCTTATCGAACATGTGTCCTTGCGTGGCCTGGCCACACGGCTATGAACAGCCCCCGGAGACAGGGGGCAGGAACGCGACCTCGTCTTCGTCCTGCAGCGCCGCGCCCAGGCGCGCGTACTCCTCGTTGACGGCGCACGAGACCGCCGTCCGGTAGCCGGCCATCGCCGGAAACTCGGCTGCGAGCGCGGCCCAGGCGGTGGCTGCCGTGGCCCCCTCGGGCAGCTCCCGGCGCAGCTCCGAGGCGCCGGCAATCTCGCGCAGCCTGGCGAACAGCCGGATGGTTACGACCACGCGCGCTCGAACGCCGACTCGCGCGCCGCGTCGTCCTGCGGATCGGCCGTCGCTCCCTCGATCCAGGTCTCGCCCCCTTCGAAGTGCTCGTGCTTCCAGATGGGCGCGATCTGCTTGATCCGTTCGATCGCGAACCGCGACGCCGCGAACGCCTCGGCGCGATGCGGCGAGGCCGCGGCGATGACGACGCTCGGCTCGCCGATGTCGACGCGGCCGGTCCGGTGGTGAATCGCCAGCCGCACCGCCGGCCAGCGTCCGGCCGCTTCGCCGGCAATCGTCACGAAGGCCTTGCGGGCGAGCGGTTCGTAGGCCTCGTAATCGAGCCAGAGCACGCGGCGGCCGGCGTTGCGGTCGCGCACCAGTCCCACGAAGGTCACCACCGCGCCATCCCCGGCGTCGGCCACGAGCACCGCCGCGGCGGACGGATCGAGCGGCGCCGCGGTGACCAGAAACCGGGGATCACCAGCGGCTTTCATGGCATTTCCGACATTGGAACTCGACGTTCAGTATACCGCGCGCCAGAAGTGGTTCAGCGGGCCATGCCCACGGCCGAGCCCGGGCGCATGGCGGATGGCGCCGTCGAGATAGTCGCGGGCCCGCTCGATCGCCGTCCGGTCGTCGAGGCCGAGCGCCAGGCCGGCGGCGATGGCGGACGACAGCGTGCAGCCGGTGCCGTGGGTGTGCGCGGTGGCCACCCGGGGGCGCCGGATCTCGAACCTGCCGGCGGCACCGCAGGCCACATCCACGCAATCGGGCCCGTCGAGGTGCCCCCCTTTGACGAGTACGACGCGCGGCCCCATCGCCAGGATTCGTTCGGCCGCCTCGATCATGTCGTCGATTGAACCGATGCGCATGCCGGCCAGGACTTCGGCCTCGGGAACGTTGGGGGTCAGCACGTGCGCCCGCGGCAGCAGTTCCGCGCGCATCGCATCGACCGCCTCGTCCGTGAGCAGCCGATCGCCCCCCTTGGCGATCATCACCGGGTCGAGGACCACCTGCGGCAGCTCGAGCGCCTCGATGGCGGCGCCGACCGCCTCGACGATGGCGGCGGTGGCGAGCATGCCGATCTTGACCGCGTCGGCGCCGAGGTCGCCGGCGACCGCTTCGATTTGCGCGGTGACGAGATCCGCCGGCATTGCCTGCCAGGCCACCACCCCGAGGGTGTTCTGCGCGGTCACGGCGGTGATCGCCGAGGTGCCGAAGACGCCGTGCGCGGCGAAGGTCTTGAGGTCGGCCTGGATACCGGCGCCGCCGCCGGAATCGCTGCCCGCAATCGTCAGCACGGTCCGCATCGCCCCAGTGTAGCTGGAGCGCCAGGGTGGCGGGGGCGGGGATGGGCCCGGCAGCCGGAAGATAGTACAATCCGCGGCATGCAGGTGCGATTCGACCGTTCCGGGAATCAGGGGACGCTGTTGCAGACGGTGGCGGGGGAGCGGGATCTCCGGGCGGCCACCCGGGCGGCCTCGGTGCTGCTGCTGGCGGTGATGACCGCCGCGGCGGCGCAGGTGAGCGTGCCGCTGCCCTTCACGCCGGTGCCGTTCACGCTGCAGCCGATGGTGGTGCTGCTGGGCGGCGCGGTGCTCGGAAGCCGTCTCGGCCTGGCGGCGCAGGTGGTCTACCTGCTGGCCGGCATCGCCGGGCTGCCGGTGTTTGCCGCTTCGCCGGTGCTGCCGCAGGGCCTGCTGCGGCTGCTCGGTCCGACCGGCGGCTATCTCATGAGCTATCCGCTGGCCGCCTTCGTCACCGGGCTGCTCGCCGAGCGCGGCTTCGACCGCCGCTACGTCACGTCGGTGCTGGCGATGGCGGCGGGCCTGCTGCTGGTCTTCGGCGGCGGCGTGCTGTGGCTGGCGTTCTCCGGCCGTCCGGCGATCGGCATGGCGGCGGCGCTCGAGGCCGGCTTCTTTCCGTTCATCCCTGCCGACGCATTCAAGATTCTGGTGGCCGCCGCGGTGATGCCGGCGCTCTGGCGCCTGACGCGCGCGCGCTGAGCCGCGCCGTGCCGACCGGATCCCTCCCGCGTCAGCGTCAGCGGTGCGTCCGGGCCGGCGCCTTCGGAGGCGGGTTCTCGAACACCAGCATGTAGTGGTATTTGAGGAACGTCTGCCGGGACTGCAGCGTCAGACCCGCGGCCCTGGCGTCGGCGATGACCTGCTCCGGATCGACGCGGTCTTCGATCGCCGGCCCCGGTCCTCCGCCATCCTTGGTGAAGTTCACGATCCCGATGCGGCCACGCGGCGCCAGCGAGCGGGCCACGTTCCGCAGCAGCGCCACCGGCTGCTCCATCTCGTGATACGAGTCCACGATCAGCACCGCGTCCACCTTGACCGGGAGGCGGGGGTCGTTGGTCGAACCGAGGACGGTGCGGACGTTGCGCAGGCCGAGGCGCTCGACGCGCCGGTTGATCGAGTCGATCATCTGCCGCTGGATGTCCTCGGCATAGACCATCCCGTTCGGCCCGACGCGGTTGGCCAGCCGGATGGTGAACCAGCCGCTGCCGGCGCCGAGATC
>JBDTOB010000411.1:0-3444 GCA_039933435.1 Acidobacteriota bacterium
GCCGAGGTGATGGCCGCCGCCGGCGCCGCCGAGCTGCTCGACCAGACGCGGCTGACCGGGCCGCTGCTGGCGGAGCGGATCGCGGCGCTGATTGGCGATCCCGCCAGGCTCGAGGCGATGTCGCTGGCGGCGCGGCGCCTGGCTCGTCCCGATGCCGCGATGGTGATTGCCGATCGGGTGTTTCAACTCGGGGAGCGGGGCTGACAGTGCTTGGACGCACGCGCAGGATTCATTTCGTCGGCGTCGGCGGGATTGGCATGAGCGGCATCGCCGAGCTGCTCGCCAACCTCGACTACGACGTCTCGGGATCCGACGCCCGCCGATCGGACGTCACCGATCGGCTGGCGACGCTCGGCGTCCAGGTCTGCATCGGCCACGATCCGGCGCAGATCGCCGGCGCCGATGTCGTCGTCATTTCGTCGGCGATTGCCGCGGACAACCCCGAGATCGCCGAGGCGCGGCGACGGGGCGTGCCGGTCATTCCCCGCGCCGAGATGCTCGCCGAGCTGATGCGGCTGCGCTACGGGATTGCCGTCGCCGGGGCGCACGGCAAGACGACGACGACGTCGATGATTGCGCTGGTGTTCGAGCGCGCCGGTCTCGACCCGACGGCGGTGATCGGCGGCCGGCTGAGCGCCTTCGGCAGCAACGCCAGGCTGGGCCGCGGCGAGTTCATGGTGGTCGAAGCGGACGAAAGCGACCGCTCCTTCCTGAAGCTGTCGCCGTCGATTGCGGTGATCACCAACATCGATCGCGAGCATATGGAGAGCTACGGCGACTGGGCCAACCTCCAGCAGGCGTTCGCCGATTTCGCCAACAAGGTGCCGTTCTACGGCGCGGTGGTGGCCTGCGCCGACGACAGTGCGGTACGCGAGCTGCTGCCCAACCTGACCCGGCGCGTCATCACCTACGCGCTCGACGACCGCGCCGCCGACATTGTCGGCCGGGGCATGGCGCTGGAGGCGTTCGGCTCGACCTGCGAGGTGCGGCAGCGGCGGGGTGAAGAGGCGGTGCCGCTCGGCCGGCTGCGCCTGCGCGTCCCCGGGCGCCACAACCTGCTGAACGCGCTCGGCGCGGTCGCGGTCTCGCTCGAGGCGGGGATCGCGTTTGCGCAGATCGCCGCCGCGCTCGAGGAGTTTCAGGGAGCCGAGCGCCGCTTCCAGATGCGGGGCGAAGCACAGGGGGTGATGGTCGTGGACGACTACGGGCACCATCCGACCGAGATTGCCGCGGTCATTGCCGCGGCCCGCGCCGGCATCGACCGCCGCGTCGTGGTCGTCTTCCAGCCGCACCGCTACTCGAGGACCCGGCTGCTGATGCGCGAGTTCGGTGTGGCGCTTGGCGCCGCGGATGAAGTCGTGCTGACCGACATCTACGCCGCCGGCGAGGCGCCGGTGGCCGGGATCACCGTCGAGACGCTCGCCGATTCGGTGCGCGCGGCCTCGCGCATCCCGGTGCACATCGTCAAGGCGGTGGAGGATCTGCCGCCCGCGGTCACGGCGCTGGCGCGGCGCGGGGATCTGGTGGTGACGCTGGGCGCCGGATCGATTGGCGGCGTCGGCGACCGGATTCTCGCCGCGCTGCAGCGCGCCGACGCCGGGAGCCGGCGATGAGCGTCAAGGCGCGCGCCGAGAAGAACTTCCGCCGCCCGAGCGCCAAGCCCGGACGGAAGAAGACGCGGCGCAGCTGGTGGTCGTGGCGGCTGGCCCGGACGCTGGTGTCGACCGTGCTGGTGATCTATGCGGGCTACCGCGCCTTCGACCTCGTGGTCAGCGCCGCCACGCTCAAGGTGCGCGAGATCTCGGTGCACGGCAACGCCCGGGTGTCGGCGGGAGAGGTGCAGGCGCTGGTTGAGGGGCTGCGGGGCACGAGCATCCTGACCGCGGACCTCGAGGCCTACCGGCGGCGGCTGCTGAAGTCGCCGTGGATTTCCGACGCCGCGCTGCGGCGGGTGCTGCCGTCGCGCATCGACGTCTTCGTCAGGGAGCGGCTGCCGATGGGACTGTCGCGGCTCGGCAGCCAGCTCTATCTGGTCGATCGGCAGGGGGTCGTCATCGACGAGTTCGGGCCGCAGTATGGCGAGTTCGATCTGCCCATTGTCGACGGCCTGGTGCGGGGCCCCGGCGGCGGACCGGCGCTCGACGAGCGTCGCGCCGAGCTCGCCGGCCGGGTCATCGACGCGTTGGCCGAGCGCAAGGAGCTCGCCCGCCGCGTCTCGCAGATCGATGTCGCCGACCTGCATGACGCGGTGGTGATGCTCGACGGCGACACCGCCCAGCTGCATCTCGGCGAGGACCGCTTCGTCAGCCGCCTGCAGTCCTACATCGACCTCGCGCCGACGCTGCGCGAGCGGGTCGATCAGATCGATTACGTCGATCTGCGGTTCGACGACCGGATCTACGTCCGGCCGGGAGCCGGCGAGGCGGCGAAGCGCGGGCCGGCGGCGGGGCGGTAAATGGGGCGCAGGCGGAACGCGGCGCCGCGGACCGGCACGGTTCGCGGCAGACAAGGAGACCCTGGTGGCACGTAAGGAACGATACCTGGTCGGGTTGGACGTCGGGACATCGAAGGTCTCGGCCATCGTCGGCGAGATGACCGACGACGGCGGGCTCGACATCATCGGGATCGGACTGGCGGACTCGAAGGGCATCCGGCGGGGCGTGGTCGTCAACCTCGAGAGCGCGGTCGAGTCGATCAAGAAGGCGATCGACGAGGCGGAGCTGACCGCGGGCGTGGAAATCGATTCGGTGCACCTCGGGCTGTCGTGCGCCCACGTCAAGGCGTTCAACAGCCGCGGGGTGGTGGCGGTGGCGGGAAAGAACCGCGAGATCACCCGCGAGGACGTGCGCCGGGCGATCGACGCCGCCAAGGCGGTGGCGCTGCCGAGCGGCCGCGAGATCCTGCACGTGCTGCCGCAGGACTTCGTCGTCGACGAGCAGGACGGCATCGGCGCGCCGGTCGGGATGACCGGGACCCGGCTCGAGGTCAACGTCCACGTCGTCACCGGCAGCGCCTCGTCCACCCAGAACATCGTCGCCTGCGTCAACCGCGCCGGGGTGGCGGTGACCGAGACGGTGCTCGAGCAGCTGGCGGCGAGCGAGTCGGTGCTGACCCAGGACGAGAAGGAGCTCGGCGTCGCGCTGGTGGACATCGGCGGCGGCACCACCGACTTCGCCATCTTCGAGCGCGGCAGCCTCTGGCACACCGGGGTGATTGCCGTCGGCGGCGATCACTTCACCAACGACATCGCCGTCGGCCTGCGCACCCCGATTCCGGATGCCGAGAAAATCAAGCGCCGCTGCGGGTGCGCGCTCTCGGCGATGGTCGACGAGGACGAAACGATGGAGGTGGCGAGCGTCGGCGGGCGCAAGCCGCGGGTGATGGCGCGACGGATCCTCTCCGAGATCCTGCAGCCGCGCGCCGAGGAGGTCTTCCACCTGCTGT
>JBDTOB010000412.1:0-3443 GCA_039933435.1 Acidobacteriota bacterium
ACCTTTGGGTTATGAGCCCAACGAGCTACCGGACTGCTCCACCCCGCGTCAGGAAACCCAATCGTAACACCGATGGGGCCGCGCGATCAAGAACCGCTAGCTGCCGCGCTTCATTTGCGCCGGCAGCACCGACACCATCACCCCCGCCCCCTTGGGCGTCAGCAGGGGAGAGGCGTAAAAGTTCCGCCCGTGCCAGGTCACCGACCGGCCGACGATGATCCCCTCGGCCGCGCCGAAGGCGACGTCGCTCGCGAAGTGCCGCTGGTCGTGCAGCCGCGAGATGGCTACATACGTCGCAATCGTGTAGGTCGGGACCGCCGCCTTCCAGCCGAGGTGCTGCTGCAGCACCGTCGCCGCCGCGAACGTACCCGCCGCATGGCCCGACGGAAACGCGTAGCCGCCGCTCCGCTTGCCGTCGTCCCGCACCGGACGATCGCGCCGGATGGTGGACTTGAGGATCTGGGTAATGCCTTCAGAAAGGATAGTCGCCTCGATCAGGTCCATGCCCAGGTGCCTGGCTCGGCCGTAACCCTTGCCCCGGCCGATGAGGTAGGTGCCGACGGACGCACCCATCAGCACTGGCAACCCTCCGACGTACTTGCCGCCCTTGAAAAACGTCTCGGCCCCAGCCGATCCCCGCAGCCGCTGGTCCAAGGTGTCGTCTCCGGGATGGACCGCGAGCGCCAGGGCGCTGCCGCCTACCAGCCAGTAGAGGCTGTTCTTCCGCGGCATCTTCTTGAGATCGTCGCCGAGGTTATGGAAGAGCGCAGGGAAAAACGCCCCCGTCGGCTTGGTCTGCTCTTCGGCCGCCGCCACCGCCGGGCCGCTGATCTGGCCAGGCTCGGACGGTTTGGCCGGCTCCTGTGCCGAAGCTGCCGGCACCGCCAGGCAGGCACAGACCAGCGCGGTGGCGACGATTCGGGACGACAGGCGGGACACCGCTGGCAGCGAGAGCATGGCGACTCCGGACATCAGGCACCCACATCAGCGTGGGCACGCAATCGCCCTGCAATTCATCCGCCAGCCGTCAGTGCCGGGGCTTCTCGTCCTTGATGATGAAGAGGAGCTCGCCCGGCCGGATCAGGCCGAGATCCTTGCGGGCGAGCGCTTCGATGGCCTGCGGATCTTCCTTCAGTCGCCGGGCTTCCTCGAGGAGCTGCACGTTCTCGCGCTTGATGGCGTCGAGCGACGCCGACACCTCGCGGTACTGCTCCCGCGCGCGCATCGACTCCATCAGGCCCTTTTCCCCGACCAGCGCGTCGACCACGAGGACGACGGTGACGAAGATCAGCAGTATATGGATGGACCGCCGCGGCATGCCGGACGGCGCCGCCGGAACGACACGCTTCCGCCTCAGCGGTTCGACACCGCCGGGCTTTCGGGCTTCCGATTTCTGGTCCACGGGCGCACGCATCAGATTGGAGCAGTCCTTTGTACAATAGTTTCGTGCCAATGCATCCCGGAAAACAGGGGCCGATGGGAAAAACCACGACCCGCATCACTACGGCTGAGCTCGCCGGAGCGGGGCACACCGATGGCCACTGACGCTGTGGTGGTGCTGACGACGGTGCCAGCCGACGCCGACGCCGCGGCGTTCGCCCGTGTCCTGCTGGCCGAGCGGCTCGTGGCCTGCGTCAACCTGCTGCCGGTGATGGAATCCCTCTACTGGTGGGAAGGGGCGGTCGCGGAAGGCCGCGAACGCCAGCTGGTGATGAAGACCTCCACCGACCGCGTGCCCGCGCTGCGGGAGCGCATCCGCGATCTTCACCCCTACGACGTCCCGGAATTGCTGGTGCTGCCGGTGATCGACGGCAGCGACGCCTACCTGCGCTGGATAGGCGACGCCACCGGCCCCGCTCCGCACGACCGCGACGACGCCTAGTCGAGCGCCTGCTGCAGGTCCTCAATCAGGTCGGCGATGTCCTCGATGCCGACCGAGATCCGCACGATGCTGTCGGTCAGCCCCATCGCCCGGCGCCGCTCTTCGGGCACCGCGGCGTGCGTCATCGACACCGGATGGCTGATCAAAGTCTCGACTCCGCCGAGGCTCTCGGCGAGCGCCATCAGCCGCACCCGCCGGCAGACCTCGAACGCCGCCTCCTTGCTGCCGGCATCGAACGAGACCATGCCGCCAAAACCGCGCATCTGCCGCTTCGCCAGATCGTGCTGCGGATGGCTCGGCAGCCCCGGGTACATCGTCCGCTCGACCTTGGGATGCGACTCCAGGAACTGCGCGATCGCCATGGCGTTGGTGTTGTGCTGCGCCATCCGCACCGCCAGCGTCTTGGTGCCGCGCAGAACCAGAAACGAATCGAACGGGCTGAGGATCGCGCCGGCGGAGTTCTGGACGAACTTCAGCCACTCGATATCCTCGTCGTGTACCGCCACGACGATGCCGCCGATGCTGTCGCTGTGGCCGTTCAGGTACTTGGTCGTGCTGTGGACGACCAGGTCGGCGCCGAACTCGATCGGGCGCTGCACGCACGGGCTGGCGAAGGTGTTGTCGACGACCACGCGCACGCCGCGGCGCCGGGCCATGGCCGAGACCAGTTTGAGGTCGGTCAGCCGCAGCACCGGATTGGTCGGCGTCTCGAGGAACAGCATCTTCGTCTCGGGACGGATCGCGGCCTCGACCAGTTCGGGCTGCGAGGTATCGACGTAGGTGAATGTCAGCTGGTACTGCCGCAGCACCCGCTCGAACAGCCGGTAGGTGCCGCCATAGGTGTTGTCGGTGACGACGACGTGGTCGCCCGACTTGAGCATCGTGGTGATGGCGTGGATGGCCGCCATGCCGGAGGCGAACGCGAACCCGGCCTTGGCCTTCTCGATCGCGGCGAGGTTGGCCTCGAGCGCGAAGCGCGTCGGGTTCTGGGTCCGCGCGTACTCGAAGCCCTTGTGGACGCCGACCTGCTCCTGGACGTAGGTCGAGGTCTGGTAGATCGGCGTGATGATGGCGCCGGTCGTCGGGTCGGGCTCCTGCCCGGCGTGGATGCAGACGGTCGAGAAGCGGGCCGAATCGGTTAGTTTCACCCGCCGATCTTAACAGACTGGCGGCGGCGGCCGGGTCGCCGGGCTCTGCTATCATCGAGCCTCTACCAGGATGGCTAGCGCACGAGTTTCCGACAGGCCGTCGCCCGGCGGGCGCCGTTCGTCGCCGCCGGTGGGCACGGAGCCCCCGGTGCGCGCGCGCGACCTGCTGCTGCGCTCCTGGCCGGGTCGGCTGTTCCTGCTCTCGGCCGCCGTCAAGCTGGTGCTGGCGCCCGCCCGCCTGCTCGACACCACGCCCGGCATCGTCCAGATCGTCAACGGCGCCGCCACCATCGGGCTGTTCGCGGCGCTTGGCTACTTCACCTGGGGGCTGTTCGTCCTGATGAAGCGGCGGCTGCTCTGGCGCGTCCGCCGCAAGCTGATCCTCTCCTACATCTTCATCGGCGTCGTCCCGT
>JBDTOB010000413.1:0-3435 GCA_039933435.1 Acidobacteriota bacterium
GCCTGGTCGCCGACTGGGGTGCGCACCACGTCGACGTCGCCCACTGGTTCATGAACGCCGACCACAAGGTACCGATCAGGACGACCGCCAACGGTGCCTTCCTGGCGGTGCCCAATGCGGATCGCGAACAGGTGCCCGACACCTTCTCCATCTCCTGGCTCTACGACAACTTCATCATGACCTTCGCCAATAGCGAGGTCTACATGGCGGACGGCATCGAGAACTGGGGCGTGTTCTTCATCGGCAACCGCGGCTCGCTGCAGGTCAACCGGCAGGGCTGGGCGGTTCGACCGGTGGTGCCGCACATCATCCGCAAGCAGGGACCGCCGCCGCCGCCGACCGCCGGCGGGGTCACGCTTGGGGCCGGCGGCGCTGCGATCGCGCCGGGCGGGCCCGGAGGCCAGGGCGGCCGCGGCAATCGTGGGGGTGGCGCCAACGCCAATCTGCCGCCGGTCGAGGCGAAGATGTACGTCAACCCGCGCGGCGGCGTCGAAGAGGACTATCCGCTTGACGCCCATACGCGCAACTTCCTCGACTGCATCAAGTCGAGGCAGAAGCCCAACGCCGACATGGAAATCGGCTACCACGCCGCGCTGCCCTGCCTCCTCGCGCTCGAGTCCCTCCAGCAGGGCAAGCCGCTGGGCTGGGACGACGCCGGGCGGAAGAGCAAGACGGTCTGACAGCTGTCAGCTGTCAGCTGGCGGCTGTGAGCTGAGAGCTCTTTGATGCACGAGATCCGCGTCGCACTCCTCGGCCAGGGCTTCATGGGCAAGGCCCATTCGAACGCCTATTGCCAGGCGCCGCATTTTTTCGACCTGCCGTACCGCATCCGCCGGACGCTGCTCTGCGGCCGCGATCAGGCGTCGCTGGTCTCGATGGCGGCGCGCTGGGGCTGGGAAGACACCTCGACCGACTGGCGCACGGCCATCGATCGCCCCGACATCGACGCTGTCGATATCGCGCTGCCGAATCATCTCCACGCGCCGGCCGCCATCGCCGCCGCCGAGGCCGGGAAGATGGTCTTCTGCGAAAAGCCGCTGGCGCTCTCGGTTGCGGAGGCGCAGGCGATGGTCCAGGCCGCCCGGCGGGTGCCGACGCTGGTCTGGTTCAACTACCGGCGGGTCCCCGCCATCGCCTACGCCAAACAGCTCATCGTCGACGGCCGCCTGGGCACGATCTTCCACTACAACGCCGCCTACAAGCAGCAGTGGGGGGCCGACACGTCGCGCCCCGCGACCTGGAAGATGGATCCGGCGCTGGCCGGCTCGGGAGTCGGCGACGACCTGCTCACCCACACGCTCGACACGGCCCTCTATCTCAACGGACCGATCACCGAAACCGTTGCCCGGGCGCGCACGCTCGCGCCGGGCCGAGCCGTGGACGACGCGGTGATGGCGCTGGTGATGTTCGAGAACGGCAGCGCCGGCACCTTCGAGTCGACGCGCTTCGGGATCGGCTGCAAGAACCAGAACCGCTTCGAGATCCACGGCTCCGGCGGGATGCTGCGCTTCAACCTCGAACGCCTCAATCATCTCGAGTTCGTCGACGCCACCATCCCGTCGGTGGAGCAGGGGGCGAAGGACATTCTCGTCACCGACCTGAAGCATCCCCTCTTCGGTCACTTCTGGCGGCCCGGGCACATCATCGGCTACGAGCACACCTTCATCGCCACGCTGGCGGAGTTCCTCGTCGCGCACGCGAAAGGTGAGCCGTTCCACCCGGACTTCGCCGACGCGCTGGCGGTGCAGCAGGCGCTCGACGCGGTGCAGCGCTCGGCCACCACGCGCCAGTGGACAGCGGTGGAGCGAGGAGCAGACCCAGCATGAGCGTGGCGGCCGCCGACACCGGACTCTCCCCGAAGACGCGATGGACCATCGTCGGGCTGCTCTCGGCCTCGATTGCCATCAACCTGCTCGACCGGCAGGTGCTCTCGGTGCTGGCCTCCGAGCTGCGCTCGGAATTCCACTGGAGCAACGCCCAGTACGGCTACATTGCCGTCTTCTTCAACCTCGGCATGATGTGCGGCCAGGTGCCGGCCGGCGCGTTCATGGACCGCGTCGGCGCCCGCACCGGGCTGGCGTTGATCTTCGTCGTCTGGTCGCTGCTGAGCGCGGCGCACGCCTTCGTCGGCGGGATGGCCGCGATGCTCGGGGTCAGCACGCTCGCCGGCTTCATCGCCATCCGCTTCCTTATGGGCCTCAGCCAGTGCGGCAACTACACCGCCGGCATCAAGGCGGTGGCGGGGCTGTTCCCGTCCGCGACCCGCTCCCGCGCCGGCGGCCTGTTCAACGCCGGGGCGCAGTTCGGTTCGGTGATCGCGCCGCCCATCGTGGTGTTCCTGGCGAGCACCTTCGGCTGGCGGATGGCCTTCGTCATTCCGTCGCTCGTCGGCCTGCTCTGGCTGCTGCCGTGGCTGGCGATGTTTCCGGACAAGGAACGGATGGCCGCCGTCGCCATCAAGCCGGCCGGCGCCTCTGCCGGGCCGGGACCGGCGATCACGCTCGGGCAGCTGGTGCGGAACCACAAGGTGCTGGGGCTGTTTCTGATCCGCGTCTTCACCGGGCCGATTACCACCTTCTACTGGACCTGGCTGCCGCTCTATCTCCGGACCGGCCGCGGCATGTCGTTCCTCGCCGTCGGCTTCTTCGCCTCCGTCCCTAATCTGATCGGCATGAGCGGTAATGTTGTCGGCGGTCTGATCACCGACCGGCTGGTCAAGGCCACCGGGTCGGTCGATCGCGGCCGCAAGATTGCCTTCACCTGTGCCTTCACGCTCGGCGCGCTCAGCATGACGATGCCGTTCGTCGGGAACGACTATCTGGCAGTGGTGCTGATGGGCCTGGCGCTGTTCGGCAATCAGTGGGTCTCGGCGACCTACATCGGCACGGTCGGCGACGTCGTCCCGCAGCAGTTGGCGGGGCGGGTCAATGGTCTGGCGGGATTTGGGGACAACGGCGCGGCGCTGCTGGCGGTGCTGTATACCGGGATGATCGTCGACAAGTACGGCTGGACGCCGGTCTTCGTCGGCGCCGGGCTGCTGCCGTTCCTGGCGATGCTGAGCGTGTTCCTGGTGCTGCGCAGGATCGAGCCGGCGACGTTCGAGCCGGCCCGCTGACAGCGGTCGCACGCTGTCGCCCGGGTTGGCCTGTAGAATCAACGACCTGGCGTCACGGTAATCGTCCCCAGGCGGGGGAAAGGTGGAGGAATGCGCGGAGCGCTGAGCGCGGCGGTCGTGGCGGGCGTGCTGGTGGCGGCGGCCGTGGCGCGAAGCGGGGCCCAGGCGCCGGCGGCCGCGCCGGAGGTGCCGCCGGCGATTGCGGCGCCGACGCCGTTCGTGCCCGCGGGCTTCACGCCGCTGTTCGACGGCGAGAGCCTCGCCGGCTGGCACGTCAGCCGGACCAATCACCACGGCATCACGCCCGATTACCACGTGCT
>JBDTOB010000414.1:0-3434 GCA_039933435.1 Acidobacteriota bacterium
TCGCGGATGAACAGGAACTCCTTGGCGCCGTCGCTGCCGGGCAGCAGCACCAGCATGGTGTCTTCCTGGTCGATGCCGGTGAGGTAGAGCAGGTTGCTGTCCTGGCGGTACTCGTAGTCGACGTCGTTGGAGTAGATCCGCGCCGGCGCGCTCCAGAAGATCGCGACCGCGTCCGGGCCGAGGCGATCCATGACCTGGGCGCGTCGCGCCCGCAGGTCGTCCTGCAGCGGCGCGGCGCCGGCGGCGTGCGCCGGCAGCAGCGCCGCGAGCAGCAGCAGCGGCAGCAGGCAGCGGCGGGCGAGGCGAGGGTGGCGGCGGCGGAGGCTGGGCATGCGGCGATTCTAGCAGAGCGGCGCGCCGCGCCGGCCGTCGCGGTTGACAGCCGCCGCCACCGAGTGTTAACTACCCGGTTAGTTAATGGCCGTCACCGCTGTCGCCCGATCGAAGGCCGCCGCCCGCCGCCGCGGCGCCGGCGCGGAGCCCGGCACCAAAGCCCGGCTGCTGGCCGCCGCCGCCGCCGACTTCGCCGAGCGCGGCTTTGCCGGCGCCAGCGTCGACCGCATCGCCCGCCACGCCCGCGTCAACAAGGCGATGATCTACTACCACTTCCACAGCAAGACGGCGCTCTATCGCGACCTCCTCCGCGACATGTTCGAGGCGGTCGGCCGCCGCGTCCGCGACACCGCCCGCGCCCCGCTCGACCCCGCCGACAAGATCCGCGCCTTCGTCGAGGCCATCGCCACCGAGGCCGAGGCCCGTCCGCATTTTCCGCCGATCTGGTTTCGCGAGATCGCCGACGGCGGCCGCCACCTCGACGCCCGGACCACCCGCGCGATGACCGCCGTGATCAGCACGCTCGGCGCCATCGTCGCCGAAGGGGTGGCGGCAGGGCGCTTCCGCCCGGTGCCGCCGCTGTTCGTCCACGCCGGCATCGTCGGCCCGCTGCTGCTGTATTTCGCCAGCGGCGAGGTCCGCCGCCGCCTCGAGCGCGGCGGCGTGGCCGGCGCGCACCATCTCGAGCGCCGCGAAATCGTCGCCCACGTTACCCGGGTCGCGCTGGCGACACTGGAGGAAGCGTCGTGAGACAGACACGGAGACGGGCGCAGGCGGTGATCGCCGGGGCGCTGCTGCTGGCCGCCGCCGGCTGCCGCTCACCGGCCGGCGACGCCCCGGTGCGGGCGTCGGGCTACGTCGAAGCCACCGAGGTGCGGATCGCCCCGGAGGTGGGGGGGCGCGTGCTCGAGCGGCTGGTGTCGGAAGGGGACCGGATCGCAGCCGGCACCCCCGTCGCCAGGCTCGACACCGCCGCTGTCGAGATCGCCCTGCGCCGCGCCGTGGCCGAGCGCGATCAGGCGCGGGCGCAGCTCAATCTGCTCGCCGCCGGCGCCCGCCGCGAGGATGTCCGTCAGGCCTCGGCGCAGGCCGAGTCCGCCCGCGCCGAGGTCGGCGCCGCCGAGGCGGCGCTCGCCGCCGCCACCGCCGACCTCGCCCGCTTCGACGCGCTCCTCGCCGCCAACGCCGGCTCGCGCAAGCAGCGCGACGACGCCGCGACGCGGCGCGAGGTGGCGGCGGCGCGGCTGGCGGCGGCGCGGCAGAAGACCCAGGCGGCCAGCGCGGGGGTGGCGCGGCTCGAGGCCGGTGCCCGCCCCGAGGAGATCGCCGGCGCCCGCGCCCGGGTGGCGGCGCTCGAGGCGCAGATCGACGCGCTCGAGAAGAACCGCGGCGACGCCCTGGTGCGATCGCCGGTTGCCGGCACCGTCACCGCCACGCTCGTCGACGCCGGCGAGATCGTCCCTCCCCGCGCCCCGCTCGTCGTCGTCACCGATCTGGCGCGCCCCTGGGCGAACGTCTACGTGGACGAACCGGTGGTGCCGCGGCTGCGGCTGGGGCAGTCGATCGTGATCGTCACCGACGCCGGGCAACGGCTCCAGGGGACGATCACCTTCATCTCGCCGCGGGCGGAGTTCACGCCGCGAAACGTCCAGACGGCCGACGAGCGATCGCGACTCGTCTACCGCGTCAAGGTGACGGTGAACAACCCCGACGGCATCCTCAAGTCGGGGATGCCGGTCGAGGCCGAGCTGCCCGGATAGACGCGAGCGAGCCATGTCGAGCGCCGCCCTGAGCTTCGCTGACGTCAGCCGGTCTTTCGGGGAGACCCGGGCCCTGGCGGGGCTGACCTTCGAGGTCGCGACCGGCGAGATGTTCGGCCTGATTGGTCCGGACGGCGCGGGCAAGACCACGGCCATCCGGATTGCCTGCGGACTGCTGCGACCGGAGCGGGGCACGGTGCGGGTGCTTGGACAGGATCCGGTGCGGGAGCACCGCGCGGTGACCGCCTCGCTGGGGTATCTCTCGCAGCGGTTTTCCCTCTACGGCGACCTCACCATCGACGAGAACATCGCCTTCTTCGCGGAGATCCACGGCCTGCGCGGCTACCGGGAGACGCGCGATCGGCTGCTGCAGATGACGCGGCTCACCCAGTTCCGGTCGCGCCGCGCCGACCAGCTGTCGGGGGGCATGAAGCAGAAGCTGGCGCTCGCCTGCACGCTGGTCCACGCGCCGCGGCTGCTGCTGCTCGACGAGCCGACGACGGGCGTCGATCCGGTGTCGCGCCGGGAATTCTGGAAGCTGCTGTCGGAGTTCCTGGCCGAGGGGCTGACGATCGTGATGGCGACGCCGTACCTGGACGAGGCGGAGCGCTGCGGCCGCGTCGCGCTCCTGCACGGCGGCGGCCTCCTCGCGCTCGACGCCCCCGCGGTGCTGCAGCAGGCCTTTGGCCCGCTGATCGAGGTGTCGGTGGGGGCCGGCCGGCCGCCGCTCGACGTCCTGGCCGCGGTGCCCGGGGTGCGCGACGTCCAGGTCTTCGGCGATCGCGCCCATGTCCGCCTCGACGATCGCCCGGTGCCGGACGGGATGGCCGCCATCGAGGCAGCGCTTGCCGCCGCCGGCGCCGCGGGCGTCGCGACCCGGAAGGTCGGGGCGACGCTCGAGGACGTGTTCATCGATCTGATCGGCGCGGAGACGCGTTCCGCGCCACCTTCCCATGGATAAGACAATGATGCCGACGCGGTGCGCGCTGCTGCTGGTGATGATCCTGAGCGCGACGGCTGCCGGCGCCGCGGCGCAGGATGTCGCCGCGGCTGCCGGGGGAATGACGCTCGACGAGGTGCTGGCGCGCGGTGTCGCCAGCAGCCTGCGGCTGGCCGAGCTCGACGCCCGGCGGGAAGGGGCTGAGGCCGCGGAAGCCGGCCGTCGCGCCGCCACCCGGCCGATGGTGGCGCTCGCCGGCGGCTATACCCGGACCAATCATGTCGATGAATTCGGCATCACGGTGCCCGGGCTGCCGCCGCGGATCATCTACCCGGACATTCCCGACAACGCCCACGCCCGGCTCGATCTGCAGTGGCCGCTCTACACCGGCGGCCGCGCCG
>JBDTOB010000415.1:0-3432 GCA_039933435.1 Acidobacteriota bacterium
CGTTCTCGCTGACCGCGACCTTCGGCGCGTTCCTGACCTTCATGCTGATCATCCTGTATCCGAAGTTCACGAACTACCTGATGAGCGTCTTCTCGCCGACGTTTCTTCCCTACGTCCTGCTCTTCTTCTTCGAAGCCTTCTTCCTCTACGCCTACTACTACGGCTGGGGAAAGTTCCATCCGCTCGTGCACCTCGGCCTGGGGCTCGGCCTCAATCTCGTCGGCACCGGGATCATGATGATTGCCAACGCCTGGCTGACGTTCATGATGTCGCCGAGCGGGATCTCGGACGCGGGGGCGGTGCTCTCGGTACGGGATGCGGTCTTCAACTACACCTGGATGCCGATCAACGTCCATCGCTTCATCGCCAATATCGCCTTCGGCGGATCGATAGCCGGGGCCTACGCGGCGGTCAAGTTCCTCCAGGCGGAAACCGACGAGGAGCGCGCCCACTACGACTGGATGGGCTACATCGGCAACTTCGTCGCGATCAGCGCGTTCCTGCCGCTGCCCTTCGCCGGCTACTGGCTGGCGAAGGAAATCTACGCGTTCTCGCAGACGCTCGGGCTGACGATGATGGGCGGAGCGTTTTCGTGGCTGTTCATCATCCAGGCGGTGCTGATCGGGAATCTCTTCCTCGCCGCCAACTACTACCTCTGGCTCGGGATGGGGCGGGTCGAGGGGGTGCAGCCGCTGCAGCGGTTCATCAAGTACCTCCTCATCGGCATCACGCTCTGCTTCATGGTCTGGGCGACGCCGCGATCGATCATCGCGACCGTCTCCGAGACCCGGGCGATGGGCGGGTCGTCGCACCCGATCCTCGGCTATCTCGGTGTGATGTCGGCCAAGAACACCGCCGTCAACATCCTGATCCTGACGACGTTCATGAGCTTCCTGCTCTACCGCCGCACCGGAAAAGTCGCGACGGTGGCGTGGGCGAAGTCGGGCCACGCGGCGCAGCTCTTCATCTTCGCGGGCGTGGCGATCTTCGTCATCTTCCTCGGCGTCTACGGCTACTTCGTCGAGGCGATGGTCCGGATCAAGCTCTCGGTGCCGCAGGTGCTCTCGGTGCTGCTGGCGATGGTGTCGATTACCGTCATCGACCTCTTCCTCTTCCGCGGCGCGAGGAAGACCGGCGAGGTGCGCTGGGGTCGGATGCCGCCGATCTCCCAGTACGTCCTGATCTTCATCGCCGTCACCTTCACCTGGCTGATGGGGCTGATGGGCTACGTCCGCTCGGGCCTGCGGCAGCACTGGCACGTCTACGGCGTCATCCGCGATCGGTCCGTGGATGCGTTCACGCCCACCCTGGGTTTCGCGACCAAGGTCGTCTCGGTGACGGTGCTGATGTTCTTCCTGCTGATTGCCGTGGTGTTCTGGCTCTCGAGTCTGCACGACCGCCCCGACTTCGAGCGGCCGGGGAAACCGTCATGAGGGTGCCGCCCATCCTCCGCATCAGCGCGCTCGTCGTCGCGACGACGGCGTTCTATGGCTACATCGGGCAGATGGTGCCGCAGAAGGAAGTGCAGCCTCCAGAGGAGACCGACCTCTCGGGCTACGTCAGCACCGCCGGGATGGTCAAGATCGGCCGCCAGATCATGGAGGGCAAGGGAGTCTGCCTGACCTGCCACACCATCGGTAAGACCAGCGGCCCACTTCGGTTCCCTGACCTTGCGGGGGTAGACATCCGCGCGAAAACCCGGGTGCCTGGCCTGGACGATGTCGAGTACTTCGCGCAGTCGATGTACGAGCCGGCCGCCTACGTCGTGCCCGGATTCCCGCCGGCGATGCCGGTCATCAACAAGCCGCCGATCGGCCTGACCGATCCGGAAATTCTCTGCGTCATCGCCTACCTGCAGTCGCTCGGCGGGACGCCGACGGTCACGCTCCAGACCAAGCATCACTACAACAGCGGCGCCGCCGCCGCCCCGGCCCCGGCCCCGGCCGCGCCTCCGGCCGCGCCGCCGCAGGGCTCGCAGTTGGGACCGACCGGGCCTTCGCCGCACGTGACCACCATCGCCCGCACGGGGGACCTGGCACGATGAACATTCTGGTCGTCCTCGCCGTCGCTGCCGTGTTCGGGGCGGTGTATTTTCTCCGCGGCAGCCTGCTGCTGTGGGTGGCCGCCTGGTGGGCCGGGATCTACGTCCTGCTCCGGTTCGGATTCACCGTGCCGATTCCCAGCTCTGTCGTTTCGCTTTACATGGGCATCATCTCGATCGCGCTCCTGGCCTACGTGTCGTCCAGCCAGGAGCGTCGCGACGAAGTCTCCCGCCCGCTGATCCGGTTCATGACGGACAAGCGCTACACGGCGCTGCTTGGGGCGGCGATCGTCGCCATCCCGGCGCTCGCGGCCGCGAACGTTTACGTCCAGATGAACGTTCCGCTCGAGCCGCCGCTCTTCTCGCGGACCGTTCATCCGGCATCGCCGTCCGAGATTACGGTGCACGACAAGAAGATTGACCTCGACGCCGGCGGCAATCCGTTCCGGCACCTCGAGACGTCGAACCCGGCGGAGTTCCGCCAGCATGTCGAGCACGGACGCCAGGTCTACTATCGCAACTGCGTGTTCTGCCACGGCGACAGCCTGTCGGGCAACGGCATGTTCGTTCACGGGCTGGACCCGATTCCGACCAACTTCAGCGACAAGGGGACGATCGCGATGCTTCGCGAGACCTTTCTGTTCTGGCGCATCGCCAAGGGTGGGCCGGGGCTGCCGGAAGAAGGAGGGCCCTGGGGCAGCGCGATGCCGGCCTGGGAGAAGTTCCTGAAGGAGGACGAGATCTGGGATGCGATCCTTTTCCTCTACGATTTCACCGGCCAGAAGCCCCGCGGCACCGAGGAGGCCGCCAAGCCATGACCGCACGGCTGGCGGTGCGCTGGTCGGCCGCGGCGCTGCTCGCGGCGTGGTGTGCCGCGGCGGCGGGGACGATGCGCGCGGCGGCTCCAGACGTCGGCAGCGATGCGCAGCGGGAGTCGGGCCGGAAGCTCTATCTCAAGGACTGCTCGCAGTGCCATGGCGAGAAAGGGGATGGCGAAGGGGACGCCGCCCCCCACCTGCAGCCGCGGCCCCGCAACTTCACGACCGGCAAGTTCAAGATCCGGACAACGCCGAACGGCTCGTTGCCGATGCACCAGGACCTCGTCAACGTCATCCGGCGCGGCATGCCTTACACGTCGATGCCTGCCTGGCCGGGCTTCTCCGATCAGGAGGTCTCTGATCTCGCGTACTTCCTGACGACCTTCTCCGCTGATTTCGCCAACCCGGAGAACGCTCCCAAGCCGGTCGAGCTGCCGGGCGCACCGAAGGTCAGCAAGGAATCGGTCGAGGCCGGCGGGAGGCTCTACGAGGAGTCGGGTTGCTTCAAGTGCCATGGCACGCTCGGCCGCGGCGACGGACCGTCGGCGCCGACGTTGAAGGACGACTGGGGCC
>JBDTOB010000416.1:0-3431 GCA_039933435.1 Acidobacteriota bacterium
CGGAAACAGCAACTACACCACCAGCACGAGTGCCGCCACGTCCCACTCGGTTCAGGCAAACGCCGCGACCGTGACCGTCGGTGTGTCGCCCAGCAGTGCGGTGAACGGCCAGACCGTGACGTTCACGGCGTCCGTCACCGGCGGTGCGGGCACGCCGACCGGCTCGGTGCAGTTCAAGGTGGATGGGATTGACCTGAATTCGGCCGTCACCCTGTCGAGCGGCACCGCGCTCACGAGTGGTTCGCTCGCGGCGGGCGCCCACGTCGTCACGGCGGCGTACAGCGGGGATGGAACGTACGGGCCGGCAAACGGATCGTTCGGCACGTATACGGTCTCGTTGGGTGGAACTTCGACCGCGATCTCCGACAACGGGTCCAGTCCGACTGTCGCCGGCGTCGCATATTCGGTGTCGTATTCCGTCGCGGTCACCGCACCGGCAGCCGGGGCGCCCACCGGCACGGTGACGATCAGTGACGGGACCGGCGGCACTTGCACTGGAGCGGCGCCGTTCGGAAGCTGCCAAATCACCTCGTCCACGGCCGGCGTCAAGACACTCACCGCATCGTATGGCGGCGATACCCGCTTCGCGGCAAGCCAGTCATCGATCACTCACACGGTGTCGGCAGCGACGCCGGCGCTTGCAGTGTCGAGCTCGGCGCCGAGCGCAGTGTTCGGGCAGCCGGTAACGCTCACGACCACGGTCACTGGCTCGGCCGGGATCCCGAGCGGCACGGTGCAGTTCGTGGTCGACGGCGTGAACGCAGGTACCGCCGTGACCCTCAGCGGCAGTGGAACCGCGACGCGCAGTGTCACGCTCACGGTCGGGTCGCACACGGTCGCCGCCAACTACTCCGGTAACGCCACGTACTCGGCGGGATCGGCGTCGCTTGCGGGCGGCCAGACGGTGGGCCAGGGGGCGACGAGTACGACGCTGGTTCGGAGCGCCGGCACCGATCCGTCTGCGTCGGGCACGAGCGTGACGTTCACTGCCACAGTGGCCGTGTCTGCGCCTGCTGCTGGAACGCCCGGTGGAACGGTGCAGTTCCGCGTGGATGGGCTCGATGCCGGCGCACCGGTAGCGATCGTGGGGGGTGCCGCCGCATTCAGTACATCGAGTCTCACGACCGGCGCGCACAGTATCACCGCGATCTACTCGGGAAACACCAGCTTCACCGGCAGCACATCGGCGGCGCTCAGCCACACCGTGTCCGTGCCCGACGCCGCAGCCTCGACGGTCTCGGTGGACGTGGCGTCGGTGACTGTCGGCTCGGGCGGGACTGTGACGATCACGGTACGCGACGCTTCGGGGAATCTGCTTGGGGGCGTCTCGGTTTCGCTCTCGGCGGCGCCGGCAGGCGGACTCGTGTTGGGTACGGCAAGCGTCACCAATGCTGCCGGCGTCACGACGGCAACGTTTACGGGTCAGTCTGTCGGCCAGTACACGGTGACAGTGCAGGCCGGTGGCGTCACGTTGGCGAACACCGTCGTAATCACCGTCAACTAGCTGCAGTAGCGTCTCTTACGGGCGCCGCCCGCACCCTGCCGGCGGCGTTTTTCTTAGCGCCGATGTGACCTGCGTCCTATCGGGACGGGCGCAGGAAACTGTAGCGTACGCAATTCGATTTCCATGACGCGCCGGCAGGCGCCGAACGCCAGAGAGCGGCCATCATGTCGCGTAAATTCCTCGCTTCAGTTCTCACGCTTGCGGTCGCCGGCTTGATCGGCGGGTGCGGGGGCGGGTCGGATCTGGTGCTGCCTGACGAAGGCACCCCGACGAGCATCGTCGTGGTGCGCGGCGATCAGCAGAGCGCGGCGGTCGGTGCCGCACTTCCCGACTCTGTGGTCGTGCGGGTGACCGACACCAAGGGGCGTCCGGTACTTGGCCAGCAAGTGGTATTTGCCGTGAGCGGAGCGGGCGGGAGTGTCAGCCCCGACACCGTGAGCACCAACGCGAATGGGCTGGCAGCCGTCCGCTGGGTGCTGGGCGCGGCTGCCGGTGCGCAGACGCTCACGGCCCGCGTGATCGGTCCGAACGTGCCGCAGGGTCTCTCCGCCACCGCATCGGCCGCCGCCGCTTCCGGCGGGGCTGCCGCGATTGCAGCGGTCAAGGGAGCTAACCAGACCGCAACCGCGGGTTCCCTCCTTCCGGACTCGCTGGTCGTGCGCGTCACTGATGCGAACGGAAATCCGGTCGCGGGCATCGACGTCAGCTGGTCGGCCACGGGCGGGGGCAGTGTGAGTGCGCCGACGGTTGCAACCGGGGCGGACGGGCGTGCGGGCGTGTTGCGCACCCTGGGCGCAACAGCCGGGCCGCAGGCGACCACGGCCTCCGTGGGAAGCATCGCCGGCTCTCCCGTCACCTTCGCCGCCACAGCGACGGTGGGTGCGGCGGGGCGGCTAACGATTACGACCGCGCCATCCTCCTCGGCGGCGAGCGGCGCGCCGTTCGATCAGCAGCCGCAGCTGCAATTGCGCGATGCGAACGGCAACACCGTCAAACAGGCCGGCGTCGCCGTCAGCGCGACCATCGCGTCCGGACCGGGCGGGACTCTCGTCGGTAGCTCGACGACTGCCACCGACGCGAACGGTCTCGCGACCTTCTCCGGACTCGGCATCAGCGGACCAGGCGGCACGTACACGCTCAACTTCGGCGGCGCCGGCCTGTCCGGCGTGAGCTCCGGCCAGATCGCGATCGGCGCCGGCGCCGTGGCGCAGCTGAGCATCATCACACAGCCGTCGTCTTCGGTGCAGAGCGGCAGCGCGTTTCCGCAGCAACCGGTCGTGCAGCTGCTGGATGCGAACGGAAATACGGTTGGGGTGCCCGGCGTGCCGGTCACGGCAACGATCGCGTCCGGCGGCGGCACCCTCGGAGGTAATGCGACGGTGACGACTGACGCGAGCGGCCGTGCGACATTCACCAATCTCTCGATCAGTGGCAGCGCCGGCACGCGCACGCTCGCCTTCCTTGCCGGGTCCGCAGTGACGACATCGGCGGCGATTCAGGTCAGCGCCGCTCCTCCCCAGACGGTCAGCGCGTCGCGGTCCACCGTCGTCGCGACGCCAGCGACCATCGTCGCGGGCGGCGCACAGAGCACCATTACGGTGACGGCGCTCGATGCGTCCGGAGCCCCCGTCAGCGGGGCCGCGGTGACCTTGAACGTCAGTGGCGCCGGTGGGAGCACGGTGTCTTCGCCGGCAGCGACGGACGCGAACGGGCGGACCACTGCGATACTCAGCTCTACCGCGACCGGCGCCAAGACAGTGGCTGCAACTGCCGGCGGCGTGACCATCACGCAGACGGCGACAGTGACGGTCACCGCGGGCGCGCCGAGCGCATCGGGGTCCACCATCACTGCGGCACCGACGTCGGTGTCACCGGGGCAGGCGAGCACGATTACGGTGCGCGTCGTCGATGCGAACGGCAATCCGGT
>JBDTOB010000417.1:0-3429 GCA_039933435.1 Acidobacteriota bacterium
GGGTTCCGGGTTCGGGGTTCCGGGTTCGGGGTTCCGGGTTCGGGGTTCCGGGTTCCGGGTTCAGGTTCCGGGTTCTTGGGTTCTTTGGGTTCTTGGGAGGGCGTATGATTCGGCGCCGCTTGACGGGTCTGCTGCTGGTGTCGAGTCTCGTGGTGCCGTTCGCGGCGGGCTGTGCGAAGGCTACGGCGGGTGCCAATCTGGCGGCGTTCGATGACGCGCAGGTGACGACGCGGGTGAAGACCGCGTTGATCAACGATCCCGCGATCGGGACGGAGCGGATTGATGTCGAGACGTCCGGCGGCGTGGTGACGCTCTCGGGGCGGGTCAGCTCGAAAGAGGCCGAACAGAAGGCGCTGGCGCTGGCGCGTGGGGCGCGCGGGGTGACCAGCGTCACGTCGACGCTCGAGATCCAGCCCTAGCCGCCACCCGCCCGCCTCGCGAAGCACCTCGCTTCGTCGTAAGATTCCGAAGTGTCCGATCTCGTGCTGCGCGTCAGCAGCGTCCGCCGTGCCACGCCGGGGTCCCGCAGCGTGCGGCTGGCGCTCGACGGCGCGCCGTTCGCCTACGCGCCGGGACAGCTCGCCGAGCTGGGCCCGGCCGGGTCGGCCGCACGGGTCCCCTTTTCGCTCGCGTCCGCCCCTGAAGAGACCGCCGCGGCAGGCTGCCTCGAGTTCCTGATCAAGGAGGACCCCGCGGGACGCTGGGGCGCGCACTTTCCGCCGCTTGCACGCGGCATGCGTCTGACGGTGCGCGGGCCGTCCGGATCCTTCGTCTTCCCCGATCGTCCGCGCGAGCGCCGCTTTCTGTTCATTGCCGGCGGCACCGGCATCGCGCCGCTGCGGTCGATGATCCGCCACGCCATCCTCGCGGGCATCGGCGGCCGGCTGAGCCTGCTCTACAGCGCACGCACGCCGAAGGATTTCGCCTACCTGGCGGAGCTCAGGGGGATGGCGCGCGGCGGCGGGCTGGAGCTGTCGCTGTCCGCCACACGGGAGATGCCGCCGCGGTGGGGCGGCCTGCGGGGCCGGATCGCGCGCGCGCAGGTGACGCCGCTCGTCGACGACCCGGCGACGCTGTGCTTCGTGTGCGGGCCGGCCGCGATGGTGGCGGAAGTGCCGCCGATGCTGGAAGCGCTCGGCGTCGCCCGCGAACGCATCCGCCTCGAGGACTGGTAACCGGCCGTGAACGATCCGGCTAGAGGACGCCGGCGGCGGCGCGCTGGATCTCGCCTTCGGTGAGCGCGGCAACGCCGTGCGCCGGCGCCGTCCCGCCGCTGACGCCGTCGTCGCGCCGCTTGCGCGTCGCCTTGTCCTGGTACATGCGGCTGTCGGCGCTGGCGAGCAGCGCCTCGTAGGAGACACCGTCGTTCGGAAAGACGGCGGCGCCGATGCTGATCCCGAGCGGCACTTTGCGGCCGGGCCGCGCTTCGAAGACCACCTTGCTGATCCCCTGCTGCAGGTCCCGCCGCTTCTCTTCCGCCTCCTCGGCGCCACAGCCGGACAGGACGACGATGAACTCGTCGCCGGCGTAGCGCACGCAGATGTCGTAGGGGCGGATGGCGGTGCGCAGCACGCGGGCGACTTCGCAGAGGGCGCGGTCGCCGACGTGGTGGCCGTGGTTGTCGTTGATGCCCTTGAAGTTGTCGAGGTCCATGACCAGCAGCGCGACTTCGGCCTTGAGCCGATCGGCGCGCGACAGCTCGCGCGACAGGTGCATGAAGAGGAAGCGCGTGTTCGGGAGCCCGGTCAGCGGGTCGGTCAGCGAGTCCTCCTCGGTCTTTTCGAACACCACCGAGTTGTTGATCACCGCGGCCGCCTGCTCCGACACCCGGTCGAGCAGCCGCCGATGGTCGTCGCGGTAGAACGCGGCATCGACGTGATAGACCGCGAGCGCGCCGATGAAGCGGTCGCCGAAGATCAACGGGCAGACCAGCGCCGACTGCAGCGAGGTCGGCTCGTCGCCGAGGCCCGCGGCCTCCATGTCGGCGCTCGGCCGGGCGTTGACCAGCGGCCGCTGGTTGCGCGCCACCCACCCCGTCAGCCCCTCGCCGTTCTTGACCGCGACGCGCTGGATGAGATCGGCGTTGATCCCGGTCGCAAAGCGGCAGCGCATCGTCTCGGTGACGTCGTCGTAGAGGAACAGCGCCGCGCAGGAGAACGGCACCAGGTTGCTGAGCTTCGCCGAGATCAGCCCCATGGTGTCGGCGACCCCGAGGCTCGTGCCCATCGCCTGGGCGATCTCGTACAAGGCGTAGATCTCGCGGTGGGCGAGGGCGATGTCCTCGAACACCGTCTTCTTCACCGGCTCCGGCGTCAGCCCGGTGGCGGGACGTCCGGGGGATGCGCCGTGGAGCTCGGCGTTGGGCCGCCGCAGCGCCTGCTCCAGGGTCGCCGCCTCCGCCTGCAGGCCGGGCAGCAGCTCCATGAACTGCCGCACGACCGCGGGGTCGAGCGCCTTGCCCATTTCCTGCTGCAGCAGCGCCAGCGCGGCGTCGAGCGCCATCGCCTTGTGGTACGGCCGCTCGGCCATCAGCGCGTCGAAATAGTCGACCACCGAGAGGATGCGGGCGCCGAGCGGAATGTCTTCACCCTTGAGGCCGGAGGGGTAGCCCTTACCATCCCAGCGTTCGTGGTGGCTGAGGATCAGCGGCGCCACCGGGTAGGGGAACGGCACCGCGCTGATGATGTCGGCGCCGACCTTGGGGTGCGCCCGGATCTTCTGGAACTCCTCCGGGGTGAGCGGCCCCGGCTTCGAGAGGATGTGCTCGGGCACCGCCAGCTTGCCGATGTCGTGCAGCAGCGCCGCGGTCTTGACCCCCTGGATGTCGTTCTCGCCCATCCCGAAGGCGCGCGCCAGCCCGGTGGCATAGAGCTGCACCCGGCGGATGTGCGACTGCGAGGTCTGGTCCTTGGCGTCGATCGCCAGCGCCAGCGCCTCGATCGTCGCCAGGTGCAGGTCCGCCATCTCGCGCACGTGGCGCTGCTCGTCGTCGATCCGCCCGAGGTAGACCTTGTAGCTGCGGTAGGTGAGATAGAGCGGCGCGGCGGCCAGCGGCAGCAGCCACCGCACCGACACCAGATTGAGGACGCTGACGGCGGCGGCGGCGGCGCCGGCGCCGACGAAATAGCTGGGCGCACTCCAGAGGAAGTTCTCGTTCCAGATGCGGAGCCCGGGCTGGCGCGTCGACAGCGCGATCGCGGTCGCGACCATCGCGGTATTGACGACGAAGTAGGCGGTGGCCGCCCCGACCAGCGGCCGCGGCAGCGCCGACGGGTCGAACTGGCCGGGCACGCCGCCGAGCCAGATGTAGACGGCGCCGGCGGCCTGCACGGTGATGACCAGGCACGCCATGCTGAACAGCGTCCGGTGGAACGGGTTGCGCTCCTTGATGCGGAACGTGCACTGGCTCCAGGCGCTGACCGCCGCCAC
>JBDTOB010000418.1:0-3411 GCA_039933435.1 Acidobacteriota bacterium
GTCGCTGTCGGCGCCGAATACCTGCACATCGTCTCGTGGACGTTCGTCGCCTCGGGCGTGATCTTCGTCGCCTCGAGCCTGTTTCAGGCGATGGGCAATACCCTGCCGGCCCTGGTCGCCTCGCTGGTCAGGATTCTCGTCGTCGCGATCCCCGCCTTCATGCTGGCGCGCCTGCCCGGCTTCGAGCTCCACTGGATCTGGTACCTGTCGGTGACCGCCGTCGCCGTGCAGCTGACCATCAGCCTGCTGCTGCTGCGCCGCGAGATGGCCCGGCGTCTGACGCCCGCCCTCATGCCGAGTATTTGACCGCCAGCGCCTTCAGCCGCCGCAGCAGCGGCGGGACCGTTGCGGTCGGATCGTCGGCCGCCTCGTACTCGAGCCCCATGTAGCCGCGGTAGCCGTGGCGCGCGAACATGGCGAAGACCTTGTCGAGATCCATCGGCCCGCGCGTCTTGCCGTCGTCGAGCGCGATCTCCGTCTTGATGTGGGTGCTGACCGCGTACGGAATCGACATCTCGATCTGGTCGTAGACCTTGGGCGGCCGGAAGTTGCCGATGTCGAGGTTCATGCCGGCCCAGGGAGAGTCGGCCCCCTTGACGATCTCGATGGTCTCCTTGGCGAAATCGGTGATGCCGCCGTCGTCTTCGATACCCAGGGTGATGCCGCGCGCGCCGGCGTACTCGGCGCCGCGCTTGAGCGTCTCGATCGCGAAGCCAATCGCCTGCTCGAGTGTCGCGCCGGTCGGCTTGGCTCCGCCGAAGACGCGGACGTGGCTGGCGCCAATCTTCTGGGCGACGTCCACCCACTTGCGCAGCTCGACCAGCTCCTTGTCCATCAGGTCGGGTGTCGGCTGCGACAGCCGGATCCGGGTGCCGATGCTGTAGATCTCGACGCGGTTGCGATAGGCCAGCCGCCGCAGCGGCAGGATGACGTCGTCGCCGGTGCCGGGCAGCCAGTAGACCGTGAGGTCGATGCCATCGGTGCCGGTCTCGACCGCGATCCTGATCAGGTCCTCGTAGGTCAGCGTCTTGGCCTCGAGGCCACGGCGATAGGAGTAGGCGACGAGGCCGGTGCGGAAGCGGGCCTTGGCCGCGGGCGGCGCGCCGGCGGCGGGGGACCCCTGCGCCCCGGTTTTCACGACGGCCGCGGCGGCGGCGGCGCCGGCCGTGGCGAGGAAGCTCCGACGATTCATGACGATTCCCCCTGGATGGACGGCATGCGATCGAAACGCCGCATGTAGTCGAGAAAGATGCGCGCGTAGCTCTCGAGATTGGCGATCGCGCCGCCGCCGCGCAGCGGCGAGCACATCTCGTAGGTGACCCAGCCCTCGAAGCCCTGCGCCAGCAGCGCGTGCAGGAAGGCCTCGTAGGGTAAGTCCCCCTCGCCCATCGGGACCGCGAGCACGGCCGGCGGCTCGCACGCGGCGTAGTTGACCAGCGCGGGCACGTATTTCCAGCGCCGCAGCCGCTTGTAGTCCGCCACCGTGGTGAACGGCATCCGCGGCGCGAGCGCCGCCGCCGCCGCCACCACGTCTTCGCCGCGAAGGAACGGCGACCAGCAGTCGAACATCGGGACGATATTGGGGCGGTCCACCTCGGCGAGCAGCTCGAGGTAGGCGGCGGTGTCGACGCCGATGTCGTGATGGTTCTGCACTCCGATGCGCACGCCGAGCGCCGCGGCGCGGTCGCCGCAGGCCCGGAGCGCCTCGATCGTGACGCGCCACGCAGCCAGGAAGCTGCCGCCAGCCGGTTCGTAGGAGGTGAAGACCCGGACGAGATCGGAGCCGAGCGCCGCGGCCCGGCCGGCCATGTCGGTGACATGAGCGATCTGCATCTCGCCGAACGGCACCTCGGCCGCGCTGGTGCCGCCGGCGAAGTCGGTGTAGGCCGCCACCGCCGCCACCTGCAGTCCGCGCGCCTCGACGCGCTCGCGCAGGCGCCGGCAGTCGTCAACGGTGTAATCGAGGACCGAGAGGTGCGGCCGCTTGCCCATGATCTCGACGCCGTCGTAGCCCAGCTCGGCGGCGAGGTCGATCGAGGCCTCGAGCGTCAGCCGGTCCTGTCCCCAGAGCCCGGCGAACGAGACGGTGAACAGTGCGGTGCGCATGGCAGGCACGGTTGCTACCGTAACAGCAGCGGCGGCACCCTCGCAAGGAGATTTGCCGCGCTTGTCACATCGCCGCGGCTTCGGGCATTCTTGCCGTGCCGGCCGGGCGTGTTTCCGGCCGGCACCGGCGTGCCCAGCTTCAGCCGAGGTCCCGTTGATGCGTCTCCGGCGATACATCCCGGTCGTCTTCCTGTTCGCGGCTACCGCGACAGGTCTCAATTCCCAGGGCCAGGGCGGCGCCGCCTGGCCGCCGCCGGTGCAGAGCGTGCCCCCCGAGTCTCCGGCTCTTTCTCCGGCCGAGGCGATGAAGACGTTCACGCTGCCGCCAGGCTACCGCCTCGAGCTGGTCGCCAGCGAGCCGCTCGTCCAGGATCCGGTGGTGATGGACTGGGACGCAGACGGACGGATCTGGGTCGTCGAGATGCCCGGCTTCGTGCAGACGCTCGTCACCCCCGAGCCCAACCTCGATCCGATCGGCCGCATCGTCGTGCTCGAGGACACCGATCATGACGGTGTCATGGACAAGCGCACCGTCTTCGCCGACGGCCTGATCCTGGCGCGCGCGCTCAAGGTGCTCGAGCATGGCGTGCTGGTCGGGGAGCCGCCGAACCTATGGCTGATGCACGACACCGACGGCGATCTGCGCGCCGCCAAACGCGAGCTGGTCACCAGCCGCTACGGCCGGCGCGAGGGCCGCGTCGAGGAAAACGCCAACGATCTCCATTGGGGCCTCGACAACTGGCTGCACACCGCCGACAGCGACATCTTCCTCCGGCTGAAAAACGGTAAGTTCGAAGTGCGCGACACCCTCGTCCGCGGCGAGTGGGGGGTGACGCACGACGACGGCGGGCGCATTTATCGGAATACCAACGAAGAGGCGCTGCACGTCGATCTCGTGCCCACGCCCTACTACGCCCGGAACCCCAACCTGGCCCGCACCCGCGGCAGCTACGAAGACTTCAGCGTCGAAGACGAGTCGCTCAACGTCGTCTGGCCGCTCCGTCCGAACCCGGGCACCAACCGCGCGTATCAGGCCGGCATCGACCGTCCCGACGGCACCCTGGCGAAGTTCACCTCGGTCTGCGCACCGGTCATCTACCGCGGCGATCGTCTGCCGAAGGAGCTCTACGGTAATGCTTTCGTCGCCGAGCCTGCCGCCAACGTCGTCAGCCGGATCGTGCTGAGCACGGAGGGAGGGACGATCCGGGCGCGGAAGGCCTACCCGCGGGGGGAGTTCATCGCGTCCACCGACGAGCGCTTCCGGCCGGTGTTCCTGTCGAACGCTCCGGACGGCACGCTCTACGT
>JBDTOB010000419.1:0-3406 GCA_039933435.1 Acidobacteriota bacterium
CGCTCGATCAGCCGCGGATATCCCGCCGCGTCGAAGCGCGCCACCCGGACCTCGGTATCGAAGTCCACGAGGGTAATGTCCTCCGCCTCCTCCATCGTCCCGAGGAACCTGATCGCCGCAGTACGAACGTCCTTGATGTCCTCCTCCATGCTGCCGCTGGTGTCGAGCAGGAAGCCGACGTGCAGCGGCGGCGCGGTGGCGGGATCGCCGGCGGCGAAGAACGCGACCGTCTGCGGCTTCCCTTCCTCGAGGATCTCGAAGTCGTCTGCGGTCAGGCCGGTGATCGGGACGCCGCGCTTGTCGGTCACGACCACGGTGCAGTGCACCAGGTCCACTTCACTGCGGAACGGCCGCTGGGCGAACGCGGGGGCCGGAGCCGCGGCCAGGATTGCCAGCAGGAGCAGGGAGAAAGATTTCATGGTCAGAACACCTTGAAGGCGCTGATGCGCACCACCTGCGTGCCCAGTGTGCCGTCGCCGTTGACGCCGCGGAAGCCGTAGCCCCACTCGACGGCGACGAGCGTGCCGAACGGCGCCGGCACCTCGGCCGCGACGCCGACGCCGGTGTAGTTGCGCAGGCGCCGGCCGAAGCCCGGGTCGCGAACCGCCGCCGAATCGACGAAGCCGTCGAAGCGCGCCAGCTTGCCGGCGGACCAGGCCAGCGCGGTGCGCACCACCGCCCCGCGGTCGTAGCGGATCAGCGCCGAGGGATAGCCGCGCAGCCGGTTGTCGAACGTGCCGAAGGTGTAGCGGCTGAAGCGATCGAGGTCGCGTCCGGCCATCCACGTGCCCTCGGCGCGGGCGACCAGGCGCGGGCTGAGCACCGCCGAGCGGGCGAGGGAGGCGCCGTAGCGCTGGAACGTGCGCTGCGACGGTTGATACTCCGCCGACGCTGGAAAGCCCCAGGCGCGCCAGCCGCTGCGCATCGCGGGATTCCACCAGACCGACGCGTTCCAGCCGCGGCGCTGAGCGTCGAGGGCGAGGCGGGCGCCGTGCGCGACCTGGTTCGCGGGCACGCGAAAGTCGGGCGCCGTCAGATCGCCGCGCGCCAGTCGAGTGTAGTCCAGGTCGTAGCCGAGGCGCACCGAGACCAGCGGCGTCAGCGATCGCAGCAGCCACACCGACGCCGACGCCGGCCGCTGCCGGATGTCCTCGGGATAGACCTCGCGCCCGTTGCGGAAGGATCGATCGTTGTAGGAGGTGGCGATCCCCAGGGCGCGGCCGGCGAGCTGCCAGCGGCTGCCGCCGAGCGACGGCACCGAGAACGCCAGCTGGCCGTAGGCGCCGCCGAAGAACACGCTCAGCTGCGTGCCGGTGTGAAAGAGATCGAAGTCGACATAGCTGAGGCCGGCGAACGGCAGCGGCTGCGAGATGTTCGGGTCGAGAATGACGCCGGCCGCCATTGTCCGGACGCGGTTGGCGCGCCCCGCCACCTCCGGCTCCGCCGGCGTGCCGTCGGCGGCGGCCGGCTTGCGCTTCAGATAGCGATACCCTTCACTGGTGTCGCGCAGCATCACCGCATCCGACGCCAGCGCCGCCTGCCGCCGCGCCGCGAAGTCGGGGGGATTGATGTCGTAGTCCGACATCGACAACACCCGGTGGATCGGCGTCCGGTAGGAGGCCCCTTCGTACATCTGCCGCACGTCCGATCGATGCAGCAGCCAGATCCCGTCGCGGACCTGTTCAAAGTCGTCGACCTGCTCGGAGGCGACGATCGGCCCCTTCAACCGGGTCTGCGCCGCCGCGACCCGGACCATCGCGAAGCTGTCCATCGCGATCCACGCCTTGCCGCGGTAGAGCGAGGCGTCCCCCAACGGCTCGAAGGCAATCACGTAGCAGCGGCTGGCGCCAATCGTCTCCTCCCCCGCCAGCCGATAGCGGTAGACGCCCGAGAGGGTAATCGTCAGCGGTGGCGACGCGACCCGCTCCGGCTCGATGATCGGCAGCCGCGGCACCCCGCCGCCGCGAAACTCGATGCCGTTGATCCGGATCGCCCGCTGCTCCAGCTCCGTCGTCTCCCCCGCGACATACAGCGTCGTCTCCGAGCTGATCGACACCGGCGCGGGAAAGCCCGGCGCCTCGAACGACAGGGTCAGCGTCCCGTGGGAGATGAGCTGCTGCACGACCCCGGCCTGGCGCGCGGCCGCCGCCTGGTTGCGCGCGACGATTTCTTCCGCGGTCAGCGAGCGCGCGCCGACCACCTGGACGCCTTCGACGAACTGGTCCTGCCCGGCGCGGGCGGGAATCCGGACGAGGACGTCGCCGGTCGCCAGCCGCGTCCGCTCGGCGCCCGGCGCCGGCGGCGTCGTCGTGATCCCGGCTTCGGAGGGGCAGGCGGCGCCGAACGCGACAAAGGCGACGACCTCCAGCGTGCCGGAATTGAGATACGCCGGCACAGACGATATCCCGCAGCCGACCTCCTGGCGGGGCGAGGGCACCAGACCCGCCGGCAGGGCCGCGGCCGCCTGCGCGGTCGCCGCCAGCAGCGGCCCGGCGGCGCCGGGATCCGGCGGCAGCGTCCAGAGCCAGCGCGCGGTGCCGGCCGTCCGCGTCGCCGCCAGCGCCGCGGCCAGGGTCGGCGGCCCGTTCCCCACCGTCCGCCAGACCGCCGGCCCGCCGGTGTCTGCCGGCGGCGGATCGAGCCAGACGATGATGTCGAGGTACGGGGCGAGGTCCTCGCCGAGCAGCGCCGTGACGGTGGCGGCCGGGGCGATGATGCCGAAGCGCCCGCCGGGTGTGGCGGCGGCGCGAAAGGCGGTGGCCTGGGTCTTGAGCGCAAACGCCAGCGCCTGCCGATCAGCTGCTGCGGGCACGGCTGTCAGGTCGATGAGCAGCCGGTCCGCCGCGGCCAGCGTCTCCGCGGCGGGTGGAGCCGGGGGCAGCGCGGAGAGCAGCAGGCCGGCATGGCCGCCCCGCTCCACGATGGCGCGCAGCCCGGCCAGCACCGCCACGTCCGTTCCCGCGTCGGCGCGGACGAACACCTCGAGGCCGTCGAGCGCCGCGGGGACGAGGGACACCTGGTCGGCGGCAATCACCGGAGCGAGACACGCCGCGCAGATCGGGTTATCCTGCGCCGCGGCATGGACGGGGGCGGCGAGTCCGCCGGCGGCCGCGACCGCGACGGCCAGCAGGGCCCGGTGGAGGCTGACGGCGTATAATGCGGGTTTGGTCATGATCACCAGGCGTTCCTGACATGCGGGTCGTTGCCATCTGCCAGGACGAGCTCGTCATCCGGTCCCTCGACTCGGTGCTCCTGCCAAGCTTCGAAGTCGACTTCCTCGTCGAGAGCAAGCCGCTGGCCCGGCGCCTCCACGATGCGGGGATCGAGGCCACCGCGGGCGACCCACGCCGGGTCGACACCTACCTCAAGGCCGACATCTCCCCCAGCACCTGCTTCATCATCGAGG
>JBDTOB010000420.1:0-3393 GCA_039933435.1 Acidobacteriota bacterium
CCCACTTCGTGGACTCGCTGTGCATCGAGTGCGACGCCTGCATCGACATCTGCCCCGTGGACTGCCTGACGATTACCCGGCCGGCCGACGAGCCCGAGCTGCGCGGCAGCTTCCTGACGCCGGCGCTCAACACCGAGCAGCCACTGTTCGCCTCCGGGCCGCTGAAGCAGACCGGCCGGATCATGGCCAAGGACGAGAACGTCTGCCTCCACTGCGGCCTCTGCGCCGAGCGCTGTCCGACCTACGCCTGGGACATGCGGAAGTTCGTGCTGCAGCTGCCATACGCGGGCACGCGGACCGTGATCCCGATGGCGCCGGTGTAGTCGGTCCGCTGCCGGCTTCCCGCTTCCGGCTCCCCGCCCATCGGTAACTGGTAACTGGAAACTGCACAACTGGAACCGCCAGCGGGAAGCTGCCAGCTGGAAACTGGACACTGAAAACTGGAGACCATGTCTCGTATCAACGACTTCGCGTTCAAGATCGCCACCGCCAACGGGACCGGATCCGCCTCGGCCAACGGGCTGATCATGCAGGCCATCTTCCGGATGGGCATTCCGGTCACCGGGAAGAACGTCTTCCCGTCGAACATCCAGGGGCTGCCGACCTGGTACGAGATCCGGGTCAGCAGCAAGGGCTACACGGCGCGGACGCCGCATTTCGACCTGATGGTGGCGATGAACCCGGCGACGTATCAGAAGGACGTCGCCGAGATTCGCCCCGGCGGGTGGCTGGTCTACGACTCGACCTGGCCGCTCGACCCGCGGCTGATCCGTCCCGACGTCACCTCGATTGGCGTGCCGCTGGCCGAGATGTGCAACGCCGCGTTCAAGGGCGTGCGCGAGCGCATCCTGATGAAGAACATCGCCTACGTGGGGGCGCTGGCGGCGCTCGTCGACATGGACGTCGACGTCATCCGCACGCTGCTGACCGAGAAGTTCTCCCGCAAGCCGGCGCTGATGGACTCGAACCGCCAGGCGATCGAGCTCGGCTACGACTACGTCAAAGGCATCTCTCCCGAGCCGCTGCCGATCCGGCTCGAGCAGTTGGACAAGACCCGGGACGCCATCCTCATCGACGGCAACACCGCGGCCGCGCTCGGCTGCCTGTATGCCGGGGCCACGGTCGGCGCCTGGTACCCGATCACGCCGGCGACCTCGCTGATGGAGGCGTTCAAGGGGTTCTGCCAGAAGTATCGCGTCGACGCCGAGTCGAAGCAGAACAAGTTCGCGATCCTCCAGGCCGAGGACGAGCTGGCGGCGGTGGGGATGGTGATTGGCGCCTCGTGGGCCGGCGCCCGCGCCTTCACCCCGACCTCCGGCCCCGGCATCTCGCTGATGTCCGAGTTCATCGGCCTCGCCTATTACGCCGAAGTGCCAGCGGTCGTTTTCGACGTCCAGCGCACCGGCCCCTCGACCGGCATGCCGACCCGGACGCAGCAGGGGGACCTGATGCTCTGCGCGTATGCCTCGCACGGCGACACCCGCCACATCTGCCTCTATCCCGCCGATCCGCGCGAGGCCTTCGAGTTCGCCGTCGCCTCCTTCGATCTCGCGGAGCGCTACCAGACGCCGGTGTTCGTGCTGAGCGACCTCGACATCGGCATGAACGACTGGATGGTGCCGAAGCTGGCCTGGGACGACAGCTACCGCCCGGATCGCGGCAAGGTGCTCTCGGCCACCGAGCTCGAAGGGGTCAAGACGTTCCACCGCTACGTCGATGCCGACGGCGATGGCATCGCGGCGCGGACGCTGCCCGGCATCAGCCCGAGGGGGGCGTTCTTCACCCGCGGCTCAGGCCACAACCGCTTCGGCGCCTACACGGAAGACGGCGACGAGTACGTCGAGGTCGTCGACCGCATCGATCGCAAGATCCAGCACGCCGCGCGGGCGGTGCCGGCGCCGTTCCTGCGCCAGGCCGCCGGAGCGACGATGGGGATCGTGACGGTGGGGGGCTGCCACGCCGCCTGCCTGGAGGCGCTGGACCTGCTCGCCGCCGACGGCGTGGCGCTCGATTACCTGCGCGTCCGCGGCTTTCCCTTCGGCGCCGACGTCACCCGGTTCCTCGAGGCCCACAACGTCAACTTCATCGTCGAGCAGAACCGCGACGGCCAGTTGCGCAGCCTGCTGATGCTCGAGACCGGGGTGCCGATCGAGCGGCTGGAGTCCATCCGGTATTACGGCGGCTTCCCGATGAGCGCGAGCCACGTCATCGCCGGCATCAAGGCGAAGCTGGAGCAGGCGGCATGAGCTACATCACCAAGCCCAAGGTGCACCATCCGGCGCTGCCGAAGAATGCCATCGGCCTGACCCGGCGCGACTACGAAGGGGCGATCACCACGCTCTGCGCCGGCTGCGGGCATGATTCGATCACCGCCGCGATCATCCAGGCGTTCTGGGATCTGTCGATCCCGCCGCACACGGCGGCCAAGCTGTCGGGGATCGGCTGTTCGTCGAAGACCCCGGCCTATTTCCTGCGCGAGGCGCACGGCTTCAACAGCGTCCACGGCCGGATGCCGTCGCTGGTCGCCGGCGCCAACGCCGCCAACCGCGACATCATCTACATCGGCGTGTCGGGGGACGGCGACTCGCTCTCGATCGGTCTCGGGCAGCTGTGCCACGCCATCCGCCGCAACGTCAACGTCCTCTACGTGCTCGAGAACAACGGCGTCTACGGCCTGACCAAGGGGCAGTTTTCGGCCTCCGCCGACCCCGGCTCGCTCAGCAAGAAGGGGGAGGCCAACACCATGGACGCGATCGACGGCTGCCTCCTGGCGCTGACGCTCGGCGCCACCTTCGTCGCCCGGGGGTTCTCGGGCGACAAGGCCCAGCTGGTGCCGATGATCAAGGCGGGGCTGCGGCACAAGGGGTTTGCCTTCATCGACGTGATCTCGCCGTGCGTCACCTTCAACGACCACGAGGGCTCGACCAAGAGCTACGGTTATACCCGCGAGCACAATGTCGAGGTGGTGCAGGCGGACTTCGTGCCGCCGGCGTCGGCGATTACCACGGACTACGACCCCGGCACGGTGCGGAGCGTCCTGCTGCACGACGGCAGCTGGGTCCGCCTGCGGAAGGTGGCCGAGGACTACGACCCGACCGACCGGGACACCTCTTATCAATACATCCGCGAACGGCAGCGGGCAGGGGAAGTGGTCACCGGCCTTCTCTACCTGTCGCCGGACTCGAGCGACCTGCACGACCAGGGCAATACCGTCGCCACCCCCCTGACCCAGCTGCCCTACGAGGCGCTCTGTCCGGGCAACGACGAGCTGCAGAAGCTGCAGAAACGGTTCAGGTAGGAAAGACCCGGTGCCACGGGTGCCGGAGTGCCAAAGTGCACGGTTTATGACGCTCTCGCTTGACAGGTGGGCCGGACCAGCGTAGTTTCCGGCAC